>CAYUDW010000024.1:17182-25680 GCA_964442595.1 uncultured candidatus Brocadiaceae bacterium | reverse complement strand
TGACCATTGTACTGCGGCACGCGCGGCGACGTCAACCCCTCCAGAGGTACCTCAGGCGAGTGCATGACGCCGTGGACGGCGGGGCCACCCTCACGGCCCCCTCGTCAGGGCTAACGCCGCGAAGAAGCCGTCAAGGTGCCGATCCGATACGGAGAACGCCCCCAGGGGGGACTCGTTAGCCCGGCCGTGCCAGTCTGAGCCGCCGGTGCAGAACAGGCCGAAGTGCTCGGCGGCTTTCTCGACGTATAGCTGCTCGTTGCCCGTCAGGGCGGGGCGGTACGCTTCGACTCCGTCCAGGCCCATGGCGGCCAGAGGATCGATCCAACGATCGACCATCGCGATGCTGGGGTGGGCCAGGACGGCCAGGCCGCCCGCTTCGTGAACACCTTCAATACAGCGACGTGGGCTGAACTGCCTCATGGGCACAAAAGCGGTCCCGTCTCTGCCCAGATACCGCGAGAACGCCTGGCCCAGGGTGGAGACGACACCGTGTCTGACCAGCATTTCGGCCAGCACGGGGCGGCCCAGGTACGTCCCTTCATTGGCCAAAGGGATCAGGGCAAGCTCCAACGGCACGCCCTGCTTGCGCAGCCGGTGAGCCATCTCGCGCAATTGCTCTTCCTTGCGCTGGTTGATATCTCTGCAGATCGCTCGGAGCACGACCGATTCCGGGGCAAGACCATACCCCAGCAAGTGCATCTCGTCGCCTTCAGCGGGCTGAGCGCTCAGCTCGATGCCGTAGATGAAGCGGGGACCGTGGCCCGCCAGAGCCCGATCAACGGGACGCAGCCCCGCAACCGAGTTATGATCCGCAACGGAGAAGAAGCCAAGCTCGCTTTCGACGATCTTCTGCGCCACCTCTTCGGGAGAATAGACCCCGTCGCTCACGTTCGTATGGATATGCAGGTCGCCGTAAGCCATTTGAGGGCCTCCGGGGCCATCCTGGGACGCGGCTCGCACCCCCTTCAGAAGCAGAGCCGCCGCACTCCGAGCGCTTTCTCGACCACCAGGACGTCCGCACGCGTCGTGAGGTCGAGAACTCCTCCCTGGCAAAACATCACGCGGAAGCCGGCGGGCTCCCGCTCCAGCATGTCCTCCACAGCCGCCGTCAGCTCAAGCTCTCCGCGTTCGGGGTTCGGCCGGATGCGCCGACACGACTCGAAGATGCCCGGCGTGAACCTGTACAGGTTCATGTTCACCCAGAGCCGGCCGTCCCGCATGTAACGGTCGGGGTCGGCAGGCTTCTCCACGATGCCGAGCAGTTCGCCCCCCTCGGAGGCCGTAATGACGGCGAAGTCTCTGATCCGTTCAGTTGCTATGTTGCCGCGCCGCACGAGATCGTCCCTGGAGAAGGCCGCCACCCAGCAGTCGCCGTCATCCCGTGCAGCCAGCGCAGCAAGCGCCTGGTCGGGGTACAAGTCATCCCCGTTGGCCAGGACGAACGCATCGCCGCCCACGAAGTCTTCTGCGGCCAGCACGGCGTCCGCGGTTCCAAGCGGCTCCTGCTGGACGGCGCAGTGGACTTCCACTCCTGCCGCCACCTGGACGCGACGTGCGCGCTCCCGCATGGCGTCCGCGTCCGGGGCAATCACCAGACAGATGCGCCGCAGGCCAGCGCGCATGAGGCTGTCCACGACGTAATCGAGAAACGGCCTGCTGCCCAACAACATCAGCGCTTTATGGCCCCGTTCCGCCAGCTTGGCCTGTTCCGAGTCCAGGGCCACGTCATCGCGGGCTTGCTGCATGCGCCTACCCAGCCCGCGAGCCAAGACAACGGCCTTCTCCGTCATGGAACTTGTAGCTCCCCCCACGGCCGCGCGGCATTCCCTAACCAGAAAGACTATGGTATCCCGAAAACGTCGAAATGCAAACAGAACCGGACAACTGCGTCTGCCTGGATTGCCCTCGCCCCCCGGCTACACGCGACCGTACTTGCCGGGGTAGGTCTTCCAGCGCCTGTGGCGCCAGAGCCATTCTGTCGGGGCCTCGCGGACCAACGCCTCGAGGTCCGCCGTCAGGCGCTGCATCATGCGGCGGGTCTCAGTCCGAACGTCAGCCCCGTCCTGTGGGAATACAAGGTCATGCAAAACGATCCGGAAACGCATCCGGCCCGGCATCCGCCGGGCATAGACGAAAGCGACAGGGGCGCCGGTGCGAATCGCGATCCTGGCCGGGCCCGGCGTCGTCGAGGCCGGGCGGCCGAAGAAGTCCACGAATATCCCGTCCTGCCGGGCGTCCTGGTCTATCAGGAATCCCACGTTCGATCCCTGCTTCAGCAGGCGGATGATCTGCCGCATTGCGCCGCGCTTCGGCAGCATGTGCTGGTCGGTTGTCTCCCGTATCCGACGCACGTAGTCGTTCAGAAAGGGATTGCGGAACTGCCGGCCCAGGCTCCAAACCGGGTAACCCAGCAGCGGCAACGCCGCTCCCAGCACCTCCCAATCCCCAAAGTGGCCCGTGACGAACACCACACCTGTTTCGCGCCGCGCCTGCTGCAGCCGTTCGAATCCAACGACCTCGAGGAATTCGTCCCCCTTACCTCGCGCGGCGACGCGCGCGAACTTCAGTGAGTCCACCAACATCTGAGCCAGGTTCCGGTAGACGCCCTTGAGTACTCGCACGGCCTGCGCGCGGTCAAGCGACGGAAACGCCCTCCGGATGTTCCGCACGGCATGAGTCTGCCGCCTCTTCTTGTCGAATACAGAAGCGAAGCCGCCCAGGAACCAGGTCGCCTGCGGTGACGCGCACCACGGCAGCCTCTCAAGGGGCGCAAGGACAAGCCGTACGGCGAAATAGCTCAGCCAGTCAACGGCAGTCCTGAGCAGGCGTATCTTCAACGGGAGTACCTTATCGACGAGCGCGGGCCTCCGAGCTCGAGGGCGAGGCGTCCGGGCGCGGCGCACGTCTTGCGCGAGTTTCAGCGGGCGGCCTCCACGGCGTCTCGTTCCAGCACTTCGCGCAGGAAGCGGCCGGTGTGACTGCCCTTGGACCGGGCAATCTGTTCGGGCGTGCCGGCGGCAACGACGTGACCGCCCTCCTCCCCCTGCTCTGGGCCAAGGTCTACCACGTAATCTGCATACTTAATCACGTCCAGGTTGTGCTCGACCACCAGAACCGTATGCCCGGCGTCAACCAGCGATTGAAAGCATGAGAGCAGCTTGCGTATGTCCTCGAAGTGCAGGCCCACGGTCGGCTCGTCGAAGACGAAGAGCAGCTTCTCTTTCCCGCCCGCTGCCATGTGCGAGGCCAGCTTCAAGCGCTGCGCCTCTCCTCCGGACAGAGTCGTTGCCGGCTGGCCCAGCCTGACGTAACCAAGCCCCGTCCTCGAAAGATAACGCAACCGCCTGACGATGTTCCTCTGATCCGCAAAGAAGTTTAAGGCCTCGTCAGCCGTCATTTCAAGCACGTCATGGATAGAATGGCCCTTGTACTTCACGTCCAGGGTGTCCTTGCGATAGCGCCGCCCCTGGCACTGATCGCACGTCACGTAGACGTCCGCCAGGAACTGCATGTCCACGCGGATGCTGCCGGCGCCCTCACACGTCTCGCAGCGCCCCCCGGGCGTGTTGAACGAGAACGCGCCGGGGCTCAGGTTGCGGATCCTCGCATCCCGCGTCTCTGCGAAGAGCTTCCGGATGTACGCGAACACCTTGATGTAGGTGGCGGGGTTAGAGCGCGGCGTCAGCCCTATGGGGCTCTGATCGACAAGGATCACGTCACCGACCAGGTCGACGTTGAGCAGCTCGTCGTGGTCGCCCACGCGTTCGGCGTAGCCGCCGGGCTTGCGCCTCTTGATCGCCCCGTACAGGGTATCCTGCACGAGCGTGCTCTTGCCGCTTCCGCTGACCCCGGTGACGCAGACGAACAGCCCGAGCGGGAACTCTACGGTAATGTCTTTCAGATTGTGCTCCCGCGCGCCCTTCAGGACCAGACGTTCCGGCGTACGCTTGCGGCGCTCCTCAGGCACAGGGATGCGCGCCTGCCCGCGCAGATAGGCGCCCGTGAGCGACTCGGCACATCGCACCAGCCCCTCGACGGGCCCGCTGTAGACCACCCGGCCGCCGCGCTCGCCGGCGCCGGGACCAAGGTCCACGACGTGGTCCGCCGCCTCGATCAAACGGCGGTCGTGCTCCACGACGACCACCGTGTTCCCGACGTCCCGCAACGTCTTGAGAATGGCGATCAAGCGGTCCACGTCCCTGGCATGCAGGCCGATGCTGGGCTCGTCCAGTATGTAAAGCGTGTTCACCAGGGCCGACCCGAGGCTCGTGGCCAGGTTGACGCGTTGCATCTCCCCGCCGCTCAGCGTGCGCGTGAGCCGATCGAGAGTCAGATACCCGAGCCCGATCTGCACGAGGCAGTCCAGCCGACTGCGGATCTCCCTCAACAGCAGTTCGCTGATCTTCTCCTCATAGGCGGAGAGCTCGACCTCTTCGTGGAAGAAATGATGGGCCCGTTCGATGCTCATGCTGCTGACTTCCGCGACGTTCCGTCCGCATATCTTGACGGCCAGGGCCTCCCGGCAGAGCCGCGTTCCGTTGCACTCGGGACAGGGCAGATAGGTGCGGTAGCGGCTGAGCAGCACGCGGACGTGGAGCCTGTACTTCCTCGACTCCAGCCAGTTGAAGTAGTCCATCACGCCGTAGAAGTGCTCGGTCCCCTCGAAGACCGCGTCCTTCTGCCAGTCCTCCAGTTCGCCCCACGGCACGTCCACAGGTATGTCCGCCTCGGGCGCGCCCTCCAGAAGCTGCTCCCGGCATTCGGCGGTCGAGTCCGTGGTCCAGGGCGCGATGGCGCCTTCGCTCAGCGACTTACCGGGATCGGGCACGACGCTCCACCGGGCGATGTCGATGATGGCTCCGTAGCCGGTGCAGCTGTCACACGCGCCTAGCGGGCTGTTGAAGGAGAAGAGCTGGGGGCTCGGCGTGGGCATCTCCAGGTCGCAATGCGCGCAGCGGAACGTGTTGCTGAACTCGCGGACGGCCCCCCCGACCACGCGAATCAGGCACCGCCCCTTGCCCAGGCGGTAGCAGGTCTCGATCGCCTCAGTCAGTCTCTCGCGCATTCCTTCCCGGACGATGAGACGGTCCACAATGACTTCCACCCCGTCCACCTCGCCCAGGTCGACGCTCCGCGAGGAGGTGATGTCCACCACCCGATCTTCGGCGAACAGGCGCACGAAACCCATCTCGCGGATGCGGTCGATCTGCTCGGCCTCGGACAGCCTGCGGGTGAGCGTCAGTGGGAAGGTAACCATGAAGCGCGAGCCTTTCGGAATGGCCATGACCTCGTCCGCCACCCGGCCCACCGTGTACGCCTCGATCTCCCGGCCACACTCCGGGCAGAAGACGTGCCCCACGCGCGCCCACAGCAGACGCAGGTAATCGTTCAGCTCCGTGGCAGTGCCCACGGTCGAGCGTCGGTTCTTGACGGGGTTCTTCTGCTCGATGGCGATGGCGGGCGGTATGTTCTCCACGCGGTCACAGTCGGGCTTGTCCATCCTCTCCAGGAACTGGCGCGCATAGGCGCTGAACGACTCGACGTAGCGGCGCTGGCCCTCAGCGTAGAGGGTGTCCAGGGCCAGGCTGGACTTGCCGCTGCCGCTGACGCCCGTGACGACGACGTACTGCCCCCGCGGGATGTCCACGTCGATGCTCTTCAGGTTGTGCACCCGCACGCCGCGCGCGCGGATGGCGCTAAATGCAGACATAGCGGCCATAGTCCGTGGAAGGCATCGGAGCCACTACCCTAAACCCACGATTATACCATGCGCCCACCCGCCCGAAAGGGAGGAAAGCCCCCCGAGACGCTCGGACACGGCCCGCCTGGAATGCACAGGAGCGAACGCGTAGAATGCCCGCCCGGGTTGATCTTTTCCCCCTTTCTTGCGATGAGCCACCATGAGTCAGATCAAAGAGCAGGTCGTCCAGGCAGTGGAAGCATACGAGAAGGACACGAGGCTTGAGAAGCCCCAGGTCCTGGACATCTCCCGCCGGTGGGCGGAGTGCCTCGCAGACGGCAAGTTCCTCTTCTACAGGCATCGGGAAGTGGAGGTCGGACTGCGCGACGTCGACTGGTCGGGCAGCCACGTGCGGCACCAGGAATGGCCGGCGCAACTGAACCGGTTTCTGTGGCTTCCTCACCTGGCCGCGCTCTACCGGGAGACCGGAGACGAGGAGATGGCCGTCCTGGCACGCAGGACCATCGAGGATTGGATTAGTCAGCACGACTACGGCGCCGACCTCCCCCTGGCACGGGGGGACAACACGCTGAACGTCTCCATCCGCCTGGGACAGAGCCACTTCCACGGCTGGTGGCGGACCCTCCCGGATTTGGCGTCCAGCAAGCACTATGACGGGGAATTCGTGCGCCGCATGCTGGAGTCCACGCAAGGGCAGATCGAGTTCCTATCGGGACACCTGAGCGGCAGCGGGAACTGGAGGATCAGCCAACTGGACTGCATCCTCTTCTGTTCACTGGTGCTGCCCGGCCTGGAGGAGTACCGCGAACAAGCGGTGCGCGGTTTGAACGAAGGAGCCCACCGGCAGATTGAGGAAGACGGCTCTCACGTGGAGCACAACCCCAGCAGCTACCATCAGTGGATGTGCCGAAGCTTCACCGACCTCTGGCGTCTGGGCCGGGCGCGGCCGGAGCTGGGGCTCCGCCTGGAGACGGAGCGGGTCGGGAGGATGTGGGACTACGCCGTCTGCTCTGCCGCTCCCGACGGAGGAAGCAGCGGCATGCACGACGGACAGATCTGGCGCAAAGGTCCGGGACAGATCCAACAGATGGACGGGCGCACGCGCTTCCTGGCCGAGGCCGGGCTGTCAGACAAGCCGGAATGGGACCTGGAGGCAGGCCCGTCCCGATGGTTCCCACGCGCCGGTCAGCTATTCCTGCGCGACGGATGGCACCCGGAGGCCACCTACATTGCCTTCGACGCCACCAGGTGGGGCGGAGCTCACTGCCACCAGAGCCGCAATAGCGTTAGCCTCTATCACGGCGACCGCATGCTGCTGCTGGACCCGGGGAGTTTCACCTACGAGCGGACGGACCCTTACGCCCATTACGGCAGGTCAACCAGGGCCCACAACACGATTTCGCCGGCGGGGCTCAACCAGATCGAGACCGACCCCGACGTGCGTGCCGTCTGCCTGGGGGAAAGCGCCGCCCTGATAGCCTGTCGTTACGAAGGCGGCTACTTCGATGGGCTGTATTGCTGGGGATGGCGGGAGGGCCATGGGCGTGGCATCTATGGCCGGCACGATCGGGCGCTGCTGTGGATCAAAGGCCGGTGCGCCGTGGTCTTCGACGCCTTTGCCGCGGATGGAAATGCCCCGTGGGAAGCCCACTGGCAGCTTCCGCCGGGCCGGTGTGAGCTGGACGCGGAGAGCCGGCAGGCCGTCACCGACAGCGGCCGCTGCAACGTGCTCGTCCGGTGCCTTCACGCCAACAGGGATCTGGAAGTGCGGCTGCGCGAGGGCGAAACGGACCCGCTGCTCGGCTGGACACCGGGGCCGAGCGGAAGCGGCGAATACGTGCCGGCGCCGATGCTGTCCATGGCCGCCGAGGGATCGGCTCAAGCCCTTGAACTCGTGACGCTGCTGCTGCCGTTCTGCGAGGACGGCATCCCGCAGTTCGACGTGGTCTGCCACCGGGGGCGGGGAGGCCCGCCGGCGTTACGGCTATCCTGGCCCGACGGCCGGGAGCACATAGTGGCGTGCAACCCGTCGATGCAGGGACAGGTCGGCGCGGCCGGCCCGCTGGAGGCTGACGGCGCGGCGGTGATGCTCACTCTGGAGGCGGGAGAGCCCACGCGGGCGTTCCTGGCCGGCGGGATGCTCCTGCGCTTCGAGGGCGAAACCGTGCTGGACGAGCCGAAGGCGGGCACGTACGAGAGATCCCTCCGCTGAGCGCGCCATGCGGGGCTTTGCGCCGGAGCGGAGCCATCCTATAATGGGCGGCCTGTTGAGGAAGCGAACGTCTGGCGCCCACAGGGAATTCTCGGCAATGGAACGCTTCTCCTCACCCGGCAAAGTGCGGAACGCGGTCCGCGCCTGCCAGGCGGAGGGCCTGTCCGTCGGGCTGGTGCCGACGATGGGCGCCCTGCACGAGGGCCATCTGAGTCTGATCCGGGCCTCCGTGGGGGAGTGCGACCGCACGGTCATCAGCATATACGTGAACCCCACGCAGTTCGCGCCGAACGAAGACCTGGAGGATTATCCCCGCCGATTCGAGGAGGACTGCCGCCTCGCCCAGGAGAACGGCGTCGACCTCGTGTTCTGCCCCGCTGACCGCGACATGTACGCCGAAGGCCACGCCACGTACGTCGTGCAGGAGCGCCTGACCGAGCTGCTCGAGGGCGACTCCCGCCCCACGCACTTCCGCGGCGTACTGACCGTGGTGTGCAAGCTGTTCAACATCGCTCCGGCCGACCGCGCCTACTTCGGGCAGAAGGACTTCCAGCAGACGGTCGTCGTACGCCGGATGGTCCGGGA
>CAYUDW010000024.1:0-17082 GCA_964442595.1 uncultured candidatus Brocadiaceae bacterium | reverse complement strand
ACTTCGGGCAGAAGGACTTCCAGCAGACGGTCGTCGTACGCCGGATGGTCCGGGACCTGAACCTGCCGGTCACGATCCGCGTCATGCCGACCGTGCGCGAGCCGGACGGGCTGGCGATGAGCTCGCGGAACGCCTACCTGAACCGGGAAGAACGGCAACAGGCCACGTGCCTGTACCTCGCCCTATCGCGGGCGGCCGAGCTCTACGGCTGCGGCGAGAGGGACCCCGCCCCCGTCAGAGAAGCCATGCAAGAGGTGATCCAGGACGCGGCCCTGGCTCGCCCCGATTACGTCGAGATCGTTGACCGCGAGACGCTGGAGGCGGTCGAGAAGCTGTCCAACCGCGCCGTCGCCGTCCTGGCGGTCCGAATCGGCGACACGCGGCTGATCGACAACATGCCGCTGGGCTCCGTCGACGCTGGCGATTAGGCTCGCCCATGCTGTATGATTCACGGCTGTCGCGCTCCTGCGGCTGTTGAGTCACCCGCCATCGACCAGCGCAAGGGGACCACACCGTGCACCCCTACCTCTTCCACATTCCCCTGCCCTGGGGCGGCAGGTTCCCCGTCGCGTCTTACGGGACGATGATCCTGGTGGGCTACCTGCTCTGCCTGTGGATCGGCCAGAAGCGCGGGAGGAGAATGGGACTGGATCCCCTGGCGATGTTTGACCTCTTCATCGTGGCACTGTTCGCGGGGATCGTGGGGGCGCGCCTGTTCTACGTGATCGAGGACTGGGGCACATTCGCAGAGCACCCGTGGCGCATCATCCGCCTGGACCAGGGCGGGCTCTCGTTTTACGGAGGGCTCATGGCCGGCCTGGCCGGCCTGCTGGTCAGCATCTGGAAGAAGGGAATGCCGCTGCGACCCACGCTCGACGCGCTGGTCAGCGTGGTCCCTCTGGGGCATGCCTTCGGGCGGATGGGCTGCTTCCTGAACGGCTGCTGCTTCGGCAAGGTGACCGATGCCTGGATTGGGCTCCGCTTCCCGCGCGTCGTGAATGAAGCGAGGGAGATCATCGGCTGCCCGGTGTTCACTCACCACCTTGAGCAGAACTACGTGACGGCGGCGGACCAGTGGTCGCTGCCCGTGCACCCCACCCAGCTCTATGCGGTGGCCTATAACCTGGCGATCTTCGCCCTGTTGAGCTACGTGCTCTGGCGGCGCTGGCGGGCCGGGGAGATCGCGTGGCTGTATGCCATCTTCTACGGGGCGGCCCGATACGTGAACGAGTTCTTCCGCGCGAACCCGCCGATTCCCCAGCTCGGCGGCATGACGGTTTTCCAGGCCATCTCGTTCGCGTTGGTTATCTTCGGGTTCACGATGTTCCTGCGGGGCCGGCTTCGCCCCTATGAGCCCTTGCCGGAGCCCTGGCGGCCACCGCCCGAACGCCCCGAGCGCTCTTAAGGCAGCCTTCTCACCCGCTCCCGGCGCTTGCATCCTCCGCCAGCCGGCGGGCCATGGCACGGGCTTCGTGGGCCGTGGTGACCTCTCCGTCCAACTGGGCCTCGCGCACGCGGTCCAGCACCTCCCCGAAGAGCGGGCCGGGTGCGTAGCCCATCTCGATCAGGTCATGGCCTGTAACCAGGTGCGGCGGTTCGATCTCCTCCGGCCCCATGTTGCGCCGCCTGTCCATCACGTATTCGTAGTTCTCCAGGTTGCCCCAACTGGCCAGCGCGTCGGCCCGGTGGATCTCCGCCAGTTGCCCGAATCCCGGCTCCGCGAACAGCTTCCTCAACGTGCTCTCCTTCATCCGCGGAGCGTCCTTGAAGTAGAGGTGGCGCTCAACCAGCCAGCAGACCCGCTCGGTCTCCTCATTCGACAGCCGCAGCCGCCGGCACACTGCTCGCGCCATGTCCCGTCCGATCTGGCAGTGTTCCGGGAAGCACTTGGGGCCAGCCTGCCGACTGGCCGCCGGCTTGCCGATGTCGTGGAGCAATGCCGCCAGGGCCAGCCCGAAGTCCGGGTGCGGCCCGAGCTTCTCCACCGTCAGGATGGTGTGGACGAACACGTCCCCTTCGGGATGGTAGTTCTCCGGCTGTTCGCACCCCTTCGTGTCGGCCAGCTCGGGGAAGACGATGGTCAGCATCCCCAGCTCGTCCATAAGCCGAAGGGCCGCGGCGGGGTCCCGGTCCGTCAGGATTATCCTGAGCTCCTCCTGAAGTCTCTCGGCGCTGACCTGGACGCATAGCGGGGCCAGGGACTCGGCGGCCCGCCGCGTCCGCTCCTCAATGGCAAACCCGAGCCTGGCAGCGAACCGCACCGCCCGCAGCAGCCGAAGGTGGTCCTCGCGGAGCCGCTCCTCCGGATCCCCGACGGCCCTGATCAGGCCCTTCTCCAGATCCGCCTGCCCCCCCACGTAGTCCAGCAAACGGTCCGCCAGAGGATCCCAGAACATGCCGTTGATGGTGAAGTCGCGGCGCCCGGCGTCCTGCTCCGGCGCGCAGAACGAGACGCCGTCCGGGTGGCGCCCGTCCGAATACCCCCACTCGCGCCGGAATGTGGCCACCTCGTAGGTGTGGCCGTCCAGCACCACGTGGCAGACGCCGAACTGCTTGCCCACCTGCCTGGTCCTCGTGAAGAGCCGCTCGACCTGCTCGGGGCGCGCGCTCGTGGCAATGTCGTAGTCCTTCGGTTCCTCGCCCCGCAGCAGGTCCCGCACGCACCCGCCCGCCAGCAGCGCCCGGTGGCCGGCGGCCACGAGGCGGCGCACGATAGCCTCCGCTGCGGAGTACCTGCTGTCGGACGGTCTATGCATGGCCCGGGATGGACAAGCGACAAGAAGGGGCGGTACTGGCGATTATAGGGCGCGCTCCGGCCGGCTGTCCAGACGCTTCAGCCCGGGCGGAAGGTTTGCGCCACCTGAGACCGAACCGTATAATCCCGGTTCCCACAATTCGAGGGATTCTCACGTGGACTACGCAGACCGGACCGCCGTCTTCCGCAGCCGGCTGGAGCCGCAGCGACTGGACGCCTACTGGCTGGTCAGCGCGCCCAACGTTCGCTACCTGTCGGGCTTCACCGGCGAGGACAGCACGCTTCTCGTGACGCCGGGCCGCACCATCCTCATCACGGACTCGCGCTACGTCGAACAGGCCGAGCGCGAGTGCCCGGTGGATGAGGTAGTCAGCCGTCACACGCCCATGGCCCGGGCCGTCGGTATGCTGTGCAAGAGCCAGGGCGTCAGAAGGCTCGGGGTGACGGCAACCAACCTCATTCACGCCCAGTACGAGGCGCTGGTCTCAGCGGCCACGACGGTCCAGGTCAGAAGCCGGCCCTCCGGCATCGCCGAGGAGATGCGACGCCGGAAGTCCCCGCCCGAGGTGGAGGCGATCCGGGCCGCCGTTCGCGTGGCGGAGACGGCCTTCGGGAACCTGCTGCGGGGCCTGGAGCCCGGGCGGACGGAACGCTGGCTGGCGGCCCGACTGGAGTATGAGATGCGGGCGCTCGGCGCCGACGGGGCCGCCTTCGAGACCATCTGCGCCGTGGACGCCAACGCCAGCGTGCCCCACGCCAGGTCCGGCGACGCCGCCGTGGAGGGCGGAAGCTGCGTTCTGTTCGACTGGGGCGCCCGTTTGGCGGGCTATTGCTGCGACTTGACACGCGTAATAGCCCTAAGTACAATCCCAACAAGGTGGAAGGCCTTTGTGGACGTCGTTCTGGACGCTCAGGCGGCCGTCTTCCAGGAGCTCAGACCTGGAGTCCGTTGTGCGGAGGTCGACGCCGCGGGTCGCGCCGTCATTGCACGAGCCGGTTTTGGACGGCATTTCGGGCACGGTATCGGTCACGGGGTCGGCCTCTCAGTGCATGAGGGGCCAAGGCTCGGCCCGGGTGGCGATACCGTTCTGCTGCCAGGCATGGTCGTGACCGTCGAGCCCGGCATCTACCTGGCGGGGGAAGTGGGGGTGAGACTGGAGCAGATGGCCCTCATCACCGCCGACGGGCACGAACCGCTCACGACGCTGCCGCAGAGGCCAGAGGATCTGCCGATCGGCGGACGTTGACCCGAGGTGTGGATGCTCTGACGGCCGACAACCCCTTTGGAAGGAACCTGCACATGGACACGGTCGAGAAGGTCCGCCAGTTGATCGCGATAATGGCGGAGCACGACCTGGCCGAGCTGGAGGTGGAAGAGCCGGACCTGCGAGTCAGAATACAGAAGAACGTGCCTCCTCAGTACCTGCCGCCCGGGATGAACTACGCCCATTTGCAGCCGGTACCGGTCGGGCAGGGCTTCCGGCCTGCCTTGCAGCCGTCCACCGAAGCGGGTCAGGAGACGGTCCCGGGCACCAGGGAGGAGAAGCTCCTGGAGATCGCCTCCCCCATGGTCGGCACGTTCTACAGGTCGCCGAGCCCGGGGGCCGACCCCTACGTGACCATCGGCTCGGACGTCGAACCCGATACGGTCGTCTGCATCATCGAAGCCATGAAGGTGATGAACGAGATCAAGTCTGAGGTCACGGGCAGCATAGTCGAAATACTCGTCCAGGACGCCGAACCCATCGAATTCGGCCAGGTCCTCTTCCTCGTTGAGCCCGAGGCGGAATGAGGTACACGGCCGGGAGTCGTTCCTTGCTCCGCCCATAGTCTTCCGGAACCGCCCGAATCATGTTTACGAGAGTATTGATCGCCAACCGCGGCGAGATCGCCCTGCGCATACTGCGCGCCTGTAAGGAGATGGGCATCGAGACCGTCGCCGTCTATTCCAGGGCAGACATGGGGGCCAAGTACCTCGAACTGGCCGACGAAGCCGTTTGCATCGGCCCCCCGCCTCCGGGCGAGAGCTACCTGAACATCCCCCACATCATCAGCGCGGCCGAGATCACAAACGTCGACGCCATCCATCCCGGCTACGGCTTCCTGGCCGAGGAAGACACGTTCGCCGAGATATGCGAAGAGTCCAACATCGTCTTCATCGGCCCGCGTTCCGACGTGATGCGCAAGCTGGGCAACAAGACCGAGGCCCGCCGGATTGCCAAGGAAAACAAGATTGCCATCATCCCGGGCAGCGATGACGTGGTGGAAGACGAGGAGCAGGCCCTGGAGCTCGCCCACCAGGTCGGCTACCCCGTTATGGTGAAAGCGGCGGCCGGCGGCGGCGGGCGGGGCATGAGGATCGCCCATAACGACATCAGCCTCAAGAACATGCTGGCCCTGGCCCGCAGCGAGGCCGGGGCGGCGTTCAAGAACTCGGCCGTCTACATCGAGAAGGTCCTCGAACGCGCGCGCCACATCGAAGTGCAGATACTGGCCGACCACCACGGCAACGTCATCCACCTGGGAGAGCGCGACTGCTCCATCCAGCGGCGCTTCCAGAAGCTCATTGAGGAGACGCCCAGCCCGGGCATCGACGACGATCTGCGGGAAAAGATCGCCCGCGCTGCCGTAAAACTTTCCCGAGCAGTGAATTACACGAACGCCGGGACGGTGGAGTTCCTTGTGGACCAGAACGCCAACTTCTACTTCATCGAGATGAACACCCGGCTTCAGGTCGAGCATCCGGTCACCGAGCAGGTCACGGGGATCGATATGGTCAAGGAGCAGCTCCGGATCGCGGCCGGGGAGCAGATGTCACTGCAGCAGAAACGGCTGGAGTTCCGCGGCGTTGCCATCGAGTGCCGCATCAATGCGGAAAACCCGGCGGACGAGTTCCGCACCTCGCCCGGCACCGTTTCGGAATTCGTCCCGCCCGGCGGGCGCGGCGTCCGCGTCGACACCCACTGCTACAGCGGCTACGAGGTCAAGCCCTTCTACGACTCGATGATCGCCAAGCTGATAGTGCACCAACCCACTCGCCCGGAGGCGCTGGCATGTCTGCGCCGCGCCCTGGGCGAGTTCATCATCGAAGGCATCCACACCACCGTGCCCTTCTACCGGGACTTGATCCAGCACGGCAGCTACGTCAACGGGAGCTTCCACCTGCACTTCGTCGAGGAGTTCCTGGAGTCGATGACGTAGGGCGAGCGTTGTTCGCTGCATCAGCCCCCGATTAGCTCCCGTGCGGCCCGGCGGGCGTCTTCCAGGTACTCGGGGTGATTCTCGACCAGATCGTTCTTGGCGTCCACGCCCGGGTAGAAGCGGCTGACCCCACAGCCCATGTTCAGCGCAGCCATCCACGTCTTCACGATGGTGAGCGCGCCCGTGTAGTAGCGCTCCCTGTCCATCGCCCCCACGCAAAGGAACATTCCGGTGCGGCGCGGCTGCGGCGGCTCGCCCAGGCGATACGTCCGCACCCAGAAGCACTGGAACCTATCGATCAGCACCTTGAAGTGCCCCGGCAGCGACGTGAAATAGAGCGGCGAAGCCACGACGACGTGGTCGGCCTCGCTGAAGCGGACGTACAAGTCATCCATTGCGTCGTGCTGCACGCACACACCGGTGTCCCAACATCCGTTGCAGCTCCGGCACGGGGAAATCGACAGCTTGCAGGGAATGACGGTCTGGACGGCAGCTCCCCGGTCGCGCAACACGTCCAGCGCCGCTTCCAGCACGGCATCGCTGTTGCCGCCTCGTCTGGCGCTTGCCGCCACGGCCAGCACGTCGGTCATCGGTGCCCTCCCTCCCGGGCCGTCTCCTGGTAGATAGTCGGGTCCGGCACGCCGGCCTCCTGGAAGCCCCTTCGACGCAGCCGGCAACTGTCGCAACGGCCGCAGGCGCGCCCCTCTGCGTCCGGGTCGTAGCAGCTCACCGTCAGCGAGTAGTCCACGCCGAGTCTCACGCCGGTCCGGATTATCTCCGCCTTGCTCATGTTGATGAGCGGCGCGGCGATTCTCGGCTCGGTCCCTTCAACGGCGCGGCGGGTAGCCAACCCGGCGAGGCGGCGGAATGCATCGACGTACTCCGGGCGGCAGTCCGGGTAGCCGCTGTAGTCAACCGCGTTGACCCCCAGGTAGATGGCATCCGCCCCCGTCACCTCGGCAAAGGCAAGACCGAAAGCCAGGAATATGGTGTTACGCGCCGGCACGTAGGTTCCCGGGATTCCGGCTGCAAGCTCGCGATCGCCCCGGTCCTTCGGGACCCGGAGGCTGGAATCCGTCAGCGCCGATCCGCCCAGCTCGTCCAGGGGCAGCGTGAGAATGCGATGCTCCGCCGCTCCGAGCGAATCCGCCACTCGCCCCGCCGCTTCCACCTCGATGGCGTGGCGCTGGCCGTAGCGGAAACTCAGGGCGTGGCAGGCATAGCCGTCCCGCACGGCGATGGCCAGGGCCGTGGCGGAATCCACTCCACCGCTCAGCAGCACGACGGCGCGTGGCTGGTTCCCCTCCCGATCGCTCACCGCGTCCCTCCTTCCGTAAGACACCAACATATCGCTCCTGCCCAGGCGATGCAACGCCACCGGGATGCCCTCTCTGCAGCATTCCCGCCAGGAGCGGCTGATATCCGGCCAGCCGCCGGTGATACAGGTGTGTGCGGGCTGCGCTTACGACCTCCGGGGCCAACTGGTCGGAGCATTCCCCGCCGTGTCCGGCACGGCCTTCTTCGGCGCTCATCCGCTCGGGGACGGTCTGGTTGACACTGACTCTTTCTTTGTGTCAGAATACGACCCTTTGGGGCGCTGGAGCCGTGATGGCCTCGGTTTCCGGCGTCCCGCCGGGGAGAGCCGAATGCCGCCGAATGGCAACGGCACGCTGGCGCCTGCGCTGGCCCTCATCGGGCAGGTCGGCTTCGTCATGGTTGCCTGCATCCTGGCTGGCGTCCTGGCCGGACGGTATCTGGACGGGATCCTGGGAACTCGGCCGGTGCTCATGCTGCTGCTCGCAGTGGCGGGCGCCGGGGGCGGCATGGCGGCAGTCTACCGCCTGATCATGAAGTCCGCGGCCACGCAAGCCAGCGACGACCATGAGGAATCCCCTTAGGCGCTACTGCAGAACCCGCTCCGTCGGCCCGAGGTCGAGCGAGAACGCCGAGGGCAAGGAGGCCGAAGCAGGCGATTCAAAGGCCAGAATCGCCGATGCAGGCCGACACAGCCCTTCGGTGCTCGCAGCCGGCCGAAGCCAGGATGGGGTTCTGCAACAGCGCCTCAGGCCCCGCAGACGGAGGTTTCCCACGTGAGCGCCGGCGAACGAGAACTCCGCGAGTTCTGGCGAAGGGCCGTTCGCATGGCCCTGGGCCTTATCGTGTTGGGCAGCGGCGCGCTCCTGCTGCTGCCGCGGCATGGTCTGCCGCTGGCCTTCGGACTGTTGCTGGGAGGAGCAGTCAGCCTGCTGCGGTTCAACCTGCGCTTCAGGGCTCTGGCCGCAGCGCGCACGGCCGGGCCTCTGGTTCGCCAACGCCTGTTCGGCTACGGCCTGAATGCACTCGTGCTGGGCGCGGCCTTCTGGCGGCCGGAAACCGCATCGCCCTGGACGACTGCGGCGGGTCTCCTCGCCATGAACGTGGCGGTCGTGGCGGCCGAACTGCTCGGCCCGAGGAAGGCGGCGGCGGACGGGACCGCACGCGGCGATCTGGGGCCGTCCTGAAGCAGGCAAAGCAGACGAAATGGACATAATCCCCGAAGCGCCGATCAAAGTCACGGGCCTGCCGTTCGAGGGCTACAACGCACTCACGCTTTACAACACGTGGCTCGTGATGGGCGTCCTGTTCTTGCTCGGGTGGCTGGTCGTCAGGCGCCTGCAATCCGTGCCCGGCAGGATGCAGGCCGCCGGCGAACTGATCGCCGAGTTCTTCGAGGACCTCTGCAACAGCGCGCTCGGCAAGGAGCACGGGCGCAACTTCATGCCCTTCGTCGCGACGCTGTTCCTCTTCGTGTTCCTTTGCAACGTGATCGGATCCATCCCCAACGTGCTTGGCTGGGCGGGCTGGGGCGGCTTCTCCTGCCCCACTCAGGACCTGAACACGCCGCTCGGCCTCGCCCTGATCGTTCTGTTCGTGGTCCACATCTCCGCAATCCGGGTCAAGGGGTTCGGCCAGTGGCTGTGGAGCTTCTACGAGCCGAGCTTTCCGGCCGACCGCATCGTCACAAAGGCACTCGGGGCGCTCTTTTTCGGCGCGGGCGCGGTGCTCATCTACGTGTTCGTCCGGAAGTACGCCCTGGCTCTGCCGGCGATGGGCTGGGGCCAGAAGGTCGGCCTCGGGCTGCTGCTGACAGGCTTCATCGCGAACTCGATACTGCTCACCTGCCTGGCGTTTCAGTTCGGCAAGATTCCGAACGTGGCCATGGCCCCGCTGAACGTCGTCGGCGAGCTGGGCAAAGCGATTTCCCATCCTTTCAGACTGTTCGGCAACATCTTCGGCGGCTTCGTGATCCTGACGGTCGCACTGAACCTGGTGCGGTTCATGGACGTGTCGCCCGTGCTGAGGGGATTGATCGGAGGTTTCACCGGACTGGTCCATGCGATCGGGAACATGTTCTTCGGCCTGTTCATTGGGCTCGTCCAGGCATTCGTGTTCGCCATGCTGGCGCTGGCGTACACGGCCGTGCAGATAAGGGACTAGGTTTCCTCGGCAGGGAGGTAAAGGCTTGGGCGTTGACTGGCTCGAAGGGGTGGCGGAAGGCGTCGACTGGACGTCCCTGACGATGGCCAGCAAGTACATCGCGGGCGGCCTGGCGATGGGCCTCGGGGCCATCGGAGCCGGTGTCGGCGAAGGATACAACGCCGGCCAGACGGTCCAGTCCACGGCCCGCCAACCCGCCGCCACCGGCGAGCTGGTCCGGACCATGCTCGTCGGGCAGGCCATCGCCGAGACGAGCGGCATTTTCGCGCTGGTGGTCGCCTTCATGCTCGTGTTCCTGCCGCACCAGCCGAGCATGGAGATCGCGGGCGCCCTGATCGGGGCGGGCCTGGCGATGGGACTCGGCTCGTTGGGATCCGGCATAGGAGCCGGTCTGGCAGGCGGGAGGGCGGCCGAGAGCATCGGCCGAAACCCCGAATCGCGCGGCAACGTGACGCTGACCATGCTGCTGGGCCAGGCCCTGACAACGAGTCCGGCGGTCTTTTCCCTCATGGTGGCCGTGATACTGGTGCTCGGCCAGCAGTTCAACAAGTACCTCGGGGCGGATCTGCAGATAGCCGTGGCCGCCCTGGCCGCCGGCCTGTGCATGGGCGCAGGAGCGACGGGTCCGGGCCTCGGCACGGGGATCGCCGCGGGGGGCGCGTGCGACGCGGCCGGTCGGACCCCGACTGCGGGATCCAGCATAACGCGCGTGATGCTGATGGGCGGCGCCGTCAGCCAGTCGACCGGCATCTACTCGTTCGTGATAGCCTTCATACTGATCTTCTTCGTCAAGTAACTGATTGGTTTTCAGGGATTCACGTCCACTAAGGAGTGTAGGTCATGGAAGAAGCCATCATCAGGGCTGCCGCACTGCTCAGTGCGGGTCTGGCCATGGGGCTCGGGGCCATCGGTCCCGCCCTTGGCGAAGGCTTCGCCGCCGGCAAGGCGTGCGAAGGCGTCGCGCGGCAACCGGAGCAGGCACCTCTGCTCACCCGCACCATGCTCATCGGTCAGGCCGTCAGCGAGTCAACGGGCATCTATTCGCTGGTGATCGCCCTGCTGCTCATCTTCCTGTTCGGCAGGGGCTGATGGGCGCGCCCGACGGGGACGGAGCCGATGCCGCAGAGCCTGTGGCGCGACTGAGCAGGATGAGGAACGGCGGGACAAGCCGATGCGGCCCGCCACAACTGCCTGACGGAGGACGACGACCTTGCCCATGAAACCCGTGGCCAAGAAGGGCCTCATGGTCATCGGCATCCTGTACACGGCTGCCGTAGCGGCGATGATCACCAATTTCGCCATGGGAGCCAAGCCGAAACAGCCAGAGGCGGTGGTCGAACGCATACAGGCCCGACTGAGCGAGGTCCAGGCATGGGCGCACGAGGCGGATCCCGAGCACATCCGCGGCACCGAGATCACGGAGGAGGAGGCCCGCCACGTCTTCGAGGCCCTCTTCCCCTTGAAAGGCACGATCATCAACGTCAACTTCACCATCATCGTCCAGTGCTTGAACTTCGCCATTCTGCTGATGGTGCTGTACGGATTCGCCTGGGACCCGTTGCTCCAGTTCCTGGACCGCCGGCGGGCGCTCATAAAGCAACGCCTGGAGGAGAGCGACCTGAGCAGGCAGGCCGCCGCCGGACTGCTCCAGCGGCGGCAGGATGAACTCAATCAGTTGCGCGAGGAACGGGGCGAAATCCTGGATAAGGCCAAGCGGCTCGGTGAACGCGAGCGCCAGGAAGTCGTCGAACGTGCGCGGCGCGAGGCCGAGAGAATAATGAAGCAAACCGGAGATCGGCTCCACGAGCAGCAACGCCAGGCCAGGGCGGAGCTGCGGGAAGAGGTGGCAGAGATCGGTGTGCGCATCGCCACGCAGGTGTTGAAGCGCGAGATATCCCGCAAGGACCACGACCGGGTAATCGAAGAGGTCGTCCAGGCTCTGGGCCCGGAAGGCGAATCGGAGGCGGGCGTCGGAGGCGAAGGCGCATGAGGGAATCCATGCTCAGCCGGAGATATGCCCTGGCCCTGGCCGACGTGGCCCAGAAGGACGGGCAGCTCGAGCGGGTGCGCGACGAGCTCAACGCCCTCGCCAACGCCCTCTCGTCGAGTCCCGCCTTCCGCGTAATAGCCAGGACCGGGCGGCTGAGCCGCGAGCAGAAGAGGGCCTTCTTCCGTCGGATCAGCGGGGACCTGCGCCTCTCGCGCCACACGGCCCGCCTGCTCGATTACCTCGTTCAGAAGCGGCGCACGGCGCTGCTGCCGCCGCTGGCAGCCAGCTTCGCCGAGGAGGCCGACAGACGGCTGTCCCTGCAGAAGGCCCGCGTGACAACAGCGATGCCGCTGACGGAAGCCCAGAGGAGCGACCTGGTAGGCAAGCTCGGCGGGCTCACCCGAGCGAAGATAGCAATCGAGGAGACCGTGGACGAATCCCTGATCGCCGGCTTTCAGGTGCGCTTGAACGGCCGGTTCTTCGACGGAAGCCTGCTCGGCCGGCTAAACAGGATCAAGGAGAGAATGGCACATGACGGATGAGGGATCCATCCGACCCGAAGAGGTCAGCTCGGTCATCCGAAGGGCCCTGGAATCGGAGGAGGTGAAGGCCGAGTTCGCCAACCTGGGCACGGTGCTGGAGGTCGGTGACGGCATCGCCCGGGTCTACGGCATCGAGCAGTGCCGGGCCATGGAACTGCTGGAGTTCCCCCACGGCGTGATCGGCATCGCCATGAATCTGGAGGAGGACAACATCGGGTGCGTCCTGATGGGCGAGGACGAGCTGATCCGGGAAGGGGACGAAGTGCGCCGCAGCGAGCGCATCGCCAGCGTCCCGGTCGGGGATGCCCTCCTCGGACGCGTGGTCGACGCCACGGGGCAGCCCATGGACGGACGGGGACCGATCGAGACGGACGCCTACCGGGAAGTGGAGCGGGTCGCCCCCGGCATCGTCAAGAGGCAGCCCGTCAAGGAGCCCCTGCACACGGGGTACAAGATCGTGGACGCGCTCACCCCGATCGGTCGCGGCCAGCGCGAACTCATCATCGGCGACCGCCAGACCGGCAAGACGGCCCTTGTCGTGGACGCCATCATTAACCAGCGGAACTCCGACGTCCTCTGCGTCTACGTGGCCATCGGGCAGAAGCTGGCCTCCATCGCGCGCACGATCGAGGTGTTCCAGCGCGAAGGCATCATGGAGAAGACCGTCGTGGTGGCGGCGCCGGCCAGTTCCCCGGCTCCCCAATGGTACCTGGCGCCCTACTCCGGGTGTGCCATCGGCGAGGAGTTCATGGACAGGGGCAAGCACGCCCTGCTGGTCTACGACGACCTGTCCAAGCACGCGGAGGCCTATCGGCAGATATCCCTGCTGCTGCGGCGGCCGCCCGGGCGCGAGGCGTATCCGGGCGACATCTTCTACCTGCACAGCCGCCTGCTGGAGCGCGCCTTGAAGTGCAGCAACGGCAAGACCTGCCCTTCCTGCGGCAAGCTGACGTCCCTGCCGCCCGGCCAGCAGAACGTGGAAGCGCTGGAAGCAGCCAGGGTCTGCGAGCATTGCGGCGGCGACATCTCGGCAGAACAGATGGCCGAGGGCGGCTCCCTGACCGCTCTGCCCATCGTGGAGACCAAGGCCGGCGACATCTCGACCTACATCCCGACGAACCTGATCTCGATCACCGACGGGCAGATATTCCTGGAGGCCGACCTGTTCCACAAGGGCATCCGCCCGGCCATGAACGTGGGCACCAGCGTGTCCCGCGTCGGCAGCGCCGCGCAGATCAAGGCCATGAAGAAGGTGGCCGGCGAGCTGAAGCTCTCGCTGGCCCAGTACCGGGAGATGGCCGCATTCGCCGAGTTCGGAACGGAACTGGACGAAGCCACGCGCCATCAGCTCGCCGTCGGCGAACGCCTGACGGAACTGCTGAAGCAGGAGCAGTACGAACCGATGCCGGCCGAGTTCCAGGTCATCGCCATCTATCTGGGCACCGAGGAGCACCTGAAGGAGGTGGCCGTCCACGACGTGCGGCGCTTCGAACGCGAGTTCCACGCGTTCATCAAGGACGAACATCCCGAGGTGGCCCGGCGGATCGCCGAGACAAAGGACATAGACGAAGAAACGCGGAAACTGTTCGAGCAGGCAATCGCCGAGTTCAAGACCTCTTTCGTGCCGAGCCAGACGGCGCGAGCGGGTCAGGCACCCGAAGGAGAGGATGAGCAGGAAGCCGAGGCCGGCCAGGAAGCCGGCAAGGACTAGCAGTCTCAGGCCGGAGTGAGCTCTATGCCGTCTTTCAGGGAACTCAAACGGCGCATCGGCGGCGTCAAGAACATCCAGCAGATAACGCGTGCCATGAAGATGGTGGCCGGCGCCAGGCTGCGTCGGGCCGAGCAGGCGATTCTGGCGCTGCGGCCTTACTCGTCCCGGCTGGACGCCGTCTGCGCGCGGTTCCTCGCCGGGGCCGTCGGCGCCGAGCACCCGTTCCTGAACGAGCGGCCCGTCAGGGGAGTCGCCGTCCTGACCATCACCAGCGACCGCGGCCTTTGCGGTGCGTACAACAACCGCGTCGTCGAAGCAACGCTGGACCTCCTGGGCGAACGCTCGGCCCAGCGGCACTTCGTCATCGTGGTCGGACACCGGGGCCTGAGCCGCCTGAAGTCGGCCGGGGTCGAGGTCTACAGATCTTACGAGGAGGTTTTCAACCCCGTCCATTTCACCGCGGCGCAGGACATCAGGAGCGACGTGGAGCGACTCTTCCTCAGCCGCGAAGTGGACGAAGCCGTGGCCGTCTTCACCGAGTTCTTCAGCCCCATGCGCCAGCTCGTGGTGCGAAGGCGCCTTCTGCCATGCTCCCCGGCGCGCCACGCGGAGCAGATCAAGGAGCACTACGACAGGGAGGTCCCCTACGGCGTCCACTTCGAGCCGCAGGAGGCGCAAACGGGGGCGGAACAGGTCTACATCCACGAGCCGGACTACCAGACCATCTGCGACCGGCTGCTCGAGTATAACGTGGGCGTGCAGATCTACCGCGCACTGCTGGAGGCACAGGCCAGCGAACACGGCGCCCGCATGGTGGCCATGGATAACGCTACCGAAAACGCCGAGGACATGATCGCGGATCTGACGCTGACCATGAACCGCGTCCGCCAGGAGAGCATCACCAGAGAGATGCTGGACGTGGTGGGCGGCGCAGAAGCCATGAGAGACTAAGAGCCCGAGTTCGTTGAACGAGGCGAAAATGCCTGACGAAGGAACAGTCATTCAGATAATCGGTCCCGTGGTGGACATCGAGTTCCCCCCCGAGCAGCTCCCTGCCCTCTACAACGGCATCCACGTAGAGCGCCCGGGGGATGAGAAGCTGGTGCTGGAGGTTGCGCAGCACCTGGGCGACAACGTGGTGCGCTGCGTGGCGATGGCGCCCACCGAAGGGCTGGCCAGGGGGCAGAGCGCCACGGACACCGGCAAACCCATAATGGTGCCGGTCGGCGAGGCCACGCTCGGTCGAATCATGAATGTGATGGGAGAGCCCATCGACGAACTCGGTCCCATCGAACCTGAGGAGTACCTGCCCATCCACCGCCAGGCGCCGCCGCTGGAGGAGCAATCCGTCGAGACCACGCTGCTGGAGACGGGCGTGAAGGTCATCGACTTCCTGATCCCCTTTCCCAAGGGCGGCAAGATCGGCGCCATCGGCGGCGCCGGCTGCGGCAAGACGGTCGTGCAGCGCGAGCTGATCCGCAACATCGCCATCGAGCACGGCGGGCGCGCCGTTTTCAGCGGTGTGGGCGAGCGCACCCGCGAGGGAAACGAGCTCTGGCTCGAGATGCAGGAGAGCGGCGTGCTGGACAAGTGCTCCCTGATCTACGGTCAGATGAACGAGCCGCCGGGCGCCCGCTTCCGCGTCGGACTGACCGCCCTGAGCGTGGCGGAGTACTTCCGCGACCAGACCGGCGGAGACGTGCTGCACTTCGTGGACAACATATTCCGCTTCGTGCAGGCCGGCAGCGAGGTGAGCGCCCTGCTGGGCCGCCTGCCGTCCGCCGTCGGCTACCAGCCCACGTTGGGCTCCGAGATGGGCGAGCTTCAGGAACGGATCACGACGACCAAGCGCGGCTCGATCACCAGCGTGCAGGCCATCTACGTGCCGGCGGACGACTTCACCGACCCCGCTCCTGCCGCCACTTACGCCCACCTGGACGCCACCATCTTCCTGACGCGGGAGCTGGCCTCGCTGGGGCTCTATCCGGCCGTGGACCCGCTCCTCTCCACCTCCCGCGTGCTGGAGCCAGGCGTTGTCGGACAGCGCCACTACGAAATCGCCCAGGCGACCAAGCGCATCCTCCAGCGGTTCAAGGACCTGCAGGACATCATCGCCATCCTCGGCATGGACGAGCTGAGCGAGGAGGACAAGGTGACGGTGCGCCGGGCGCGCCGGATACGGAACTTCCTGTCACAGCCGTTCTTCGTCGCAGAGCAGTTCACCGGCATGGCGGGTGTCTATGTCTCCACCGAAGACGCGGTGAACGGTTTCGCCGCCATCATGGACGGCAAGGCGGACGACTTGCCCGAGCAGGCATTCTACATGGTCGGCACTTTCGAGGACGCAGAGAAAAAGGCCCGGAGGCTCGAGGGCAAAGACGGGGCCGAGACCGAAGCCGGGGCGGACCCCGCGCGGGCTGACGGGGACCAAACGGAGTCGTAAGGCACGAAGTGCGGAGGGGCCAGGCTCGCTGTGAAGCTCAAGATAATCACGCCGGAAAGGGCGGTCCTGGAATCCAACGATATCCAGCATCTCCTGCTGCCTGCCGAGAACGGCGAGGTCGGCATTCTGCCCGGCCACATCGCCATGGTCTGCAGCATGCAGGTAGGCCGCATTCGGGCAGAGGGCGCCGGGGGGGCGGTTGTGCTGGCCACCAGCGGGGGCTATGCCGAGGTGCTGGCGGACTCCATCACGGTGCTGGCCGAGACGGCCGAACGCGCCGAGGAAATCGACGTGGCGCGCGCCACCGAGGCCCGGGACCGCGCGCACCAGAGGCTGCGGCGGCGTGACGACCCAAACCTCAACGTGGCACGCGCGCGCACGGCCCTCGCCCGCGCCATCAACCGCCTGCGGATCGCCAGCGGCGAGTGAGTCGGCCAGGCGCCGGGGCTACCTGACTTCGCCAGGCCCCACGTTCGTGGGTTTCTTGCGACGGACCTATCCTGATGCTATAATCCGTGGGTTTGGCCGGCGAGTCGGGGGGAGCCTCGAATCAGGCCGCACATCTGAGGTTGTAAGATACCCGTATATAGGTGTTTATGACATGCACGGCGCGAAGGACCCAGAGCACGCTCAGCCCGAGGAATTCGAGGATACGGGCGAAGAGGAGGTCCGTGCCGGGTCACTTGTTCCGCTCTACACCAGTCCGATCGTGCCGGGCATTCAGGCTTTCCGCAGGGGCGATATCATCCTGTACACCATCCGCGGAGAACCGGCCCAGGTCCTGGATCTGATCGGCCAGCTCGACAAGGACGGCGTCGATGAGGTCGTGGCGCTCATCAGCCACCAGACCCAGCCACAGGACCCCCCTGCAAGCCAGGAAGAGAGAGAAGAAGAGGACTGAAGCCTGCCCGTCAGCGCCTCGTCGCCGGCAGCCGATGGAAATGGCAGATGGCGATGGCGAGC
>CAYUDW010000023.1:23668-26349 GCA_964442595.1 uncultured candidatus Brocadiaceae bacterium | reverse complement strand
GTCTTCGCAAGCGGCGGTGGAACGGTCGAGCTGCTGGCCGGCGATCAGGTGATCGTGCGCAACGGCGACGTCGACGCCGACTCGGGCGGCATCCTGCTGAGTGCGGCCGGCGACGTCTTGATCCAGAGCGGAGCGACGGTCGGCGCGACGACGGTCGGCGGCATCGAGCTGACGGCCGACAGCGACGCGGACTTGGCCGGAACCGTCCTCGGCGATGCGGGCAGCGCCATCGGCAACCCGTCGACGGCCGGTGCGATGGTTCTCACGGGCGCGGACATCGTTCTGGACGGCTCTCTGACCGGCATCGGCGAACTGGTCATCCAGCCATCCTCTCCCAACACCTCGGTTGGCATCGCGGGCGGGGCGGGAGACTTCCTGCTGGCTGAGTCCGACATGGCTTCCCTGGCCAGCGGCTTCAGCTCCCTGGCAATAGGACGTGCGGACGGTGCGCATGCCATTACGGTTGGGGCCGTGACGTTCTACGTGCCGGTCAGCATCAGGGCGCCGGCGTCGGGCGGCTCGATCACCGTGGACGGCGCGATCGTCGGAGCGGACGACGCCTCGGTCGGCCTCTACGGCTCCGGCGCGACGACGACGCTTAACGCCGACGTCATCACGCAGGGCAATGCGATCTACATCGACGACGGCGTCGTGCTCGGCACGCCGACCTTCGTCACGCTGGACACAACGGGCGGCGGGGCAATGCTTTCCGGGGCGGACGTGACGTTGACGGGAGCCGTGGACGACGCCGTCCCTGCCAGCAGCGGCCTTGTAATCGATGCGGGCACGGCGGGCGCCGTTGAGCTGCAAAGCGCCGTGGGCGCGACGGCGGCCCCGGCCAGCCTGGACGCCACGGGGAACGTCATCTCCCTGAACGCGGTAACGACATCAGGCGCACAGATTTACGTCGGCGCCGGAGCGGTTCCAGCCGTCCTCGTTAACGCCGACCTGACCGCGGGTGGCGCCCTTACCATCCGAGACACCCTCACCGTGGACGTGGCAGGCGGGGTCGACCTAACGGCCGGCGGCGCGCTCCGTATCAGCGATGGCGTGACTCTCCTCAACCTCACCGGCCCGGACGGCAGCACGAACGTCGTCGACGCAAACGGCGACGAGTCGGTCACGCTGGCTTCGATCACGTCGACGGCCAATCCCAACCTGACGATCAACGCTGAGGGCGGCGTGGCCCTGAACTCGGTGGACATCGGGACGGGAGCGCTGGCCATCAACGTGGACGATGACGCGGACGGTGCGGAGGCGATGAGGGCGGGCGCCGTGGCCGCCGGGGCCGTCAACGTCGCCGGCTCCGACCAGAACGACGGCATGGTATTCGACGGCAGCGTCGTCGCGTTCAGTTTCGCTGTGAGCGACGCGGACACGGTTGACCTGAACGCCGACGTGACGGCCGTGTCCGTCAGCATTCAGAACGCGAACACGGTGGATCTGGCCGGGAACGTGGACCTGGCGGCCACCGACGGGCCCCTGAGCATGGCGAGCGGCGTGGGCGCGATCAGCCTGAGCGGCGCGGCCGGCGGCACGAACGTCCTGGACTCGGGCGGCGATCACGCGGTTACGCTGGCAGCGGTGACGGCTACGGACAATGCCAACCTGACGGTCAACTCCGAAGGCGGCCTGGCGCTTGCGTCCGCGGACGTTGGCGGCGGGACGCTGGTCCTGAACGTGGACGACGACGCCGACGGCGCAGAGACGATGGCGGTCGGGTCCCTAAACGCAGGCACGATTGCCCTGACGGGCTCCGCGCAGGACGACACTCTGGCGCTTCAGGGAGCGATCACGGGCACCGACGTGCTTGTCGGCAACGCGGCCCTGGTGGACGTCGACGCCGACATGACGGGCACCGCGCTGGCCTTCCAGAACGCCACGCTCGTGGACCTGGGGGACGACGTGGCTCTGACGGCGACTGCCGGTCCGCTGGACCTGACGGGCGCCGCATCCGTCAACCTGAGCGGCGCAGATGCGACCACGAACGTCCTGGACGTGAATGGGGACGGGATCGTCGTGCTGCCCGTGCTGACCGCGGACGGCAGTCCGAACCTGACGGTAAACTCGGAAGGCGGCATCACGCTGGCCTCGCTCGACATCGGCGCCGGCGTGCTGACGCTCAACGTGGACGATGACGATGACGGCGCCGAGGCGTTGACGGCCGGTTCGCTCAACGCCGGAGCCATCAGCGTCACGGGCTCGGGGCAGGACGATACGCTTACGTTCGACGGGTCCGTCGCGGGCGCCGACATACTGGTTGACAACGCCGCCCTGTTGGACGTGAACGGCAGCCTGACGGCCTCGGCCGGCGTCGTGCTCACGAACTCGGCGGCCGTCAGCGTTGCTGACAACGTGAGCGCGGGCGACGGCGTGACCTTCGCCGGGGCGGTGACGTTCGACGGGCCGAGCAGCCAGGAGGTGGACGCCGGCGCCGGTACGGTCGACGCACAGGGAGCCTTGTCGAAGGCCGGGGGTGGCGACCTCACTCTGACGGGCCATGACCTGCAACTGGCCGGCACCGTGGCGAACCCCGGCGGAGCGCTCATCCTCCAGCCGTCCGACCCGGCTGCGTCCATCGGCATCGCTGGCGGGGCCGGTGACTTCTCGCTGGACGCGACGGAGGTGGCTCTCCTGAGCGACGGCCTCAGTGCGATAGTCATCGGGCGCGCGGACGGCGC
>CAYUDW010000023.1:15948-23568 GCA_964442595.1 uncultured candidatus Brocadiaceae bacterium | reverse complement strand
CGTCCGCGCTGGTGATCAACGGGGGCACCGACGGCGCCGTCAGCCTTCAGGGCGTACACACAGGTGACAGCCAGACTTACGACGGGCTCCTTGTGCTGAACGGCGACCTGACGGCCTCCGGCGGCAGCATCGTGCTCAACGGTCCCGTCACGTTGGGTGCCGACGTTGCCGTCACGACAACGGGCACTTCGGGGGACATCACGTTCGCCGACGTCGTGGACGGGGCGTACGCGCTCACGCTCGACTCGGCGGAGGGCGCTGTGACGCTGCCCGGCCCCGCGGGGGGCACGACGCCACTCGCGGCCCTGTCCGCAACTGCGGGCAGCATTGGCCTGAGCGCCGTGACCGTGACGGGCGACGTCGCATTCGTTTCCACGGTGGGAGACATCGTGCTCACCGACGTTAAGGCCGGCGCCATGGTCTCGCTCAACTCGGCCGGTGCGGTGGTCGACGGGGGAGACGTCCTGACGGACATCGTGGCGACCGACGTGGAGCTTGTTGCGGTGTCCGACATCGGAGCTTCGGACGACATGCTGGAGTTGGACGTTGCTCGCATGGCGGCGGCCAGCGAGGCCGGCGGCATATACGTGGAGGACGTTGCCGGGGACCTGGAGATAGGGACTGTCGGCTCGACCACCGGCGTGAGCCTGCCGGGCGGGACGGCGGACGATCAGCTCTACGTGGTGTGCAGCAATGCCCTTCAGATCACGGGCAACGTGGCGAACGCGAACGGGCCCGTCCAGCTCTACGCGACTGGGGCGGCGACCGTGGGCGGCGCCGCAACGGTGCAGGGCGTCGGCGTCGAGATCGGCGCGCCTCAGATCACTGTGGAAGAGGGAGGCAGCGTTGCGTCGGACTCCGGCGACTTGCAGCTCAGCGGCGACGATCTGGCCGTGGCCGGCAGTCTGAGCACACAAGACGCAAACCTCGTCCTCGAAGGCGTCGCCGTGGCCCATTCGGGCGACGCGACCGCCACGGCCGGCGTGGTTGCTATCACGGCCGACGACACGCTGGCCGTCAGCGGGACTGTCGCCGCTGAGGGCGGCGCGGTCTATCTCGATGCCGGCGCGGTGACGCTCACGGGCGTCTCATCAGACACGGGAGTGTCGGTGCAGTCGGCGGGCTCGATCGAGGACGCGGGAGACGAGGCGACGGACGTGGACGCGCCGGAGATCGAGCTGACTGCCGGGACTGGAATCGGGCTGTCCGAAGACGCCCTTGAGATAGATGCGGAGCTCGTTGCCGCAGCAACCGATGAGGGCGGCATCTACCTGGTCGACGTGAGCGACGGGCTTGAGGTGGGCGAGGTCGCGGGGACGACGGGCCTGTCCGTGCTGGGCGGCGTGGCAGGCGACGACATATCCATCGTCGTCACCAGCCCGCTCACGGTCAGCGCGCCGGTCAGCAACCTGGCCACGGACGGCAACGTCTGGCTCTCTGCAAGCGATCTGGTCAGCATCGGCGCTGCCGTGAGCACGGACAGCGGCGCCATCAGCATCGAAGCCGGGGAGCTGACCGTGCTGGAAGGGGGCAGCATCGCCAATGGCGGCGTCGGTGCCGTCTCGCTGACTACGACCGTAGGCGACGCCGTGATCGCGCGAGTGTCGGGCGGCGGCCTGGTCACCGTGCAGTCTGCGGCGGCCGTTCTGGACGGCGCCGAGACGGAGACCGACGTGGTGGCGCCGGACATCGAGTTGATCGCCGAGAGCGGCATCGCCGAAGCGGCGGATTACCTGGAGATCGACGGCGAAAGGCTGGCAGCAGCAACGCAGACCGGTGGCATCTACATCGAGGACGTCGCGGACGGGCTTGAGGTGACCTCCGTCGGCTCGACAAGCGGTGCCAGCATCCTGGGAGTCACGGCCGGCGACATCTATCTGGCCACATTGAGTCCGCTGACCATCACTGAGGACGTCACGAACCTCAGCGGCGGCGGCATCATCCTGGCAGCCGAGGGCACGGCAGCCGGCGACGACCTCTCCCTCGATGGCGACGTGGTGGCCGTGGGCGACGGTACCATCCAGCTCTTCGCCGGCAGCGACATCCTGCACACCGGCGGCATAAGCGCCGAGGGAGGCACAGTCCTGCTGATGGCCGGCGATCTGATAAGTCTGGCCGGCACCGTGGCGACGGGCACAGGCCACGTGGTGGCGCAGGCCGGTCGCACCGTCGACGTGAGCGGCTCCATCCAGACGCAGGGCGGCGGCGTGGGGCTGAACAGCGGCGGCGCCGTTACAGTGAGCGGCAGCGTCACCACGCAGGGCGGCAACGTCAGCGTCGTTTCGTCTACGTTCGACGACACGGGCGGCACCATCGACGCAGGCGGAGGAAGCATCATCATTTCTCTGCCTCTGCCGGCGGCCGTTGCCGGGGGAACTGAGGGGGACGCCATCGCCGATCTGGTGGTTCTGCTTGGCGGAGAGGCGGGGCTGGCCGAGGAAGAGGAGGAGGAGGAGGAGGAGGAAGAGGCCGCTGAGGAGGCCGAGGCGGCCGCCCTGGCGCCGGCGCATCCAGACGGCGACGGCCGCCCGGCGCTCTGATGCGCGCTCAGCGTTGCAGCGCGCCGTAGGTGCCGTCGCACGCGGGCCGGGTTGCCTCCACGCGCGTGTCCATTCGGCCGTTCCATCCGCCGTGCGCGGCCGGCGGCTTCGGCGGATTGACGCTGGGCGCACGCAGAGCTGGACAGGGGGCAGGAGCCTGGGCGGCGGCGAGCCGAGTCCAAGCAAGAAAGTGCCTTTTGGCGGCGTTCTCTGGGGCGAGTCTTTTCCAGGCCCTTTCCGATGGATGGGGGCGAATGCCGGTGCAATCTGTGGCAGGACGGGCGCCGCCGAAGGGGCACACACCGGCCGTTCGGATTTCGGGACGGACACGCGTCTCCATGGCTCTCAGCGGTGCCGTTCTGAGTGCGTCTGCGCCCGGTTTTTCCTTGACATGGTGGGGTCCGTAGGCTAATACATAGCACAGTCATGGGATTGGACGCCGTGGCCGAACGTACCTGAACTTGATCTCAATACTTCATAGAGCCGGTCACGACCGGCCCGCAGTCGCATCCGGTTCGCCCAGGGAGGCGCGTGGAGGCCTTTGTGTGCGTTGCGGAGCGCTTGTGGGTGAGGTAGGGCGTCATCTGGTCCTCGGGAAGGGCGGTTGTCCTGTTTCTCGGTCGTTCGGCGAACAGGGCGCGCAGGTTTTCCGGACCTTCCCCGCTTCTGCTGTCCCTGGTGGCGATCGCCGGGGACGGCTCGGGTTTGTTGTGGGCCAACTAGTTCGTATTGGGAGTGGCTAGAACATGGATAGCAACGACAAGAGGGAGAAGCTTCCGTCTGCGAGCACGTTGCCATCGCTTGAACTGGAGCGGCTCGAGAACAGGTTGCTTCTCTCAGCGCCCGTAATCCAATCGCTTGAGGACCAGCCCGACCCCGTGCACGAGGGCGACGTCCTGACGCTGACGGCCCGGCAAGTCGCCGACCCGGACGGCGGACAGATCGTTGAGGTCAGGTTCTACCGCAGCGACGACGGCACCTTCGACGCGCCACCCACCGGCATCCAGGGGAACCTGTACTTCTGGGACGCCAATGATAACGGCCTCTACAACGCCGCCAGCGAGGACCTGTGGGCGGACATGAACGCCAACGGCCAGTACGACCTCGGCGTCGACACGCAGGTCTACGACCAGCTCAACTGGGACCCCGTCAACGGGCAGGCTGGCGTGCAGGGCAACCTTTACTTCTATGACTTCAATGGCGATTCTACCTGGGATGTCGGGGAGTTCGTATGGGCCGAGCAGCCGGGCGGCTTCGGCACGCTTTATGATCAGGGCATAGACGCGCGGGTGGAGGCCGGCCCCGGGGACATCTACGAGCCGAATGACACGGGCGCGACGGCAACCGACCTGGGCACCGTGGGGGGCTGGCAGGCTTGGTCGCGTCTGGCCATCGAGTCCGGCGATGAGGACTGGTTCACTTTCGAGCTGTCCGCAGACGGCGCTTCGGGCCAGTTCGTCCGCATCGAGTTCCTCCAGACAGACGGCAATCTGGACCTGGAGCTGTACGATGCGTCGCTGGCGCTCGCCGGCTCCTCGACGAGTGCGACCAGCAACGAGGAGGTATCCCTCGACGGCGTGCCGGCGGGCACGTACTTCGTGCGCGTCTACGGCAGCCAGGGCGCTGAGAACGATTCCTATGACCTGGTGCTGAATGCGTCCGGCCCCGGCGACGTTCTGCTCGGAACCGGCACGCAGATCGGCTTCACGGGTGACTGGGAGTTGAACCTCGTCGGTGACTGGCAGCCCGATTACTACTACTACTTCGCCGTTGCCGTGGACGACGGCGACGGCACGCCCGGCACTGCGGGGCAACTGCGCTTCAATGACAACGTCAATACCAACGGCCTTTGGGACGTGGGCGAAGAGATATGGCTGGAGGCCGATGGCGATGACCAGTACGACCCGGGCGAGGTCCAGGTCTACATCGGGGCCGACAGCAAGTGGGACACGCTTCCCGGCACGCCGGGCGTGTCCGGGAACCTGCTGTTCCAGGACGTAAGCTCCGACGGCGCCTGGCAGCCGTACGAGCCCATCTGGGCCGATGTGGTGGCGGACGGCCGATTCCGCAACGCCGATGACACCGTCGTAGTGGGCGTCCTGGCCGAGATCACCGTTAATCCCGCTTCCTCGATCGGGAAGCTGAACGATAGGCCCTCCGTTACGACCCTGACCGGCCAGCCCGAGCCGATCGGCGAAGGGGAGTTCCTCACGCTGACCGCGACGGGCGTCAGCGACTCCGACGGCGTCGTCAACATGGTGGAGTTCTACCACGACTCCAACAACGACGGGGTCTGGGATGCCGAGGACAGATTCCTCGGGCGCGACACGGACGGTTCGAATGGGTGGTCCTGGACGGGCGAAGTCAGATGGACGATCGGCGATTACTTCACCCGCGCCCGCGACAATGACGGCGCGTGGAGCGCGTGGCCGGACGACTTCGCCTTCGGGCACGTCAACCAGAAGCCCATAGTGGATTCGGTCCAGCAAGACCCCAACCCGATTGTGCCCGATCAGGCCGTCACGTTCACGGCGGTGAACGTCTACGACCCCGATGACCCCAACCCCACCGAGCAGAACAGGTTCGGCGTCTCGACCGTGGAGTTCTACCGCGACGTTTTCGATAGCGGCCACTTCAACCCGGACCAGGACGAGCTTCTGAACGATGACCTCGGTGCTGTGCTGACCTACGTCGGCAGCGGCACGTGGATGCTCACCGTGCCGGCCACCTGGGAGCAAGATATCAGTCCCCTCTTCTTTGCACGCGCGCAGGACCTGACAGGCGACTGGGGTGACGCCGTCTGGGTTCTGAACCAGGACCCGGTCATCGACCACGTAGAGGCGACGCCCGATCCCGTCACGCTCGACGATCCCGTAGTCCTGGAGGCGCTGGGCGTTGAGGATTCCGACGGGTTTATCCAGGCCGTGGTGTTCAGCGTGTATGAGGAGCCCGGCATTGCCCCCTACACCGACGAGCCCTACGACATCCCTGAGGGCGGATGGCCGACCGACTGGCACTTCGACGAGGACGGCACGGACGGCTGGAGCTGGACTTTCTCGCCCAGGTGGACCATCGGCGGCACCGTGATGGAGGACTTCGACCTGGACGGGGACATGGACATCGCCGTGGCGGTGGACGTGTCGGCGGACATCGGGCCGGACTTCGTCTCGTTGCTGCTGAACAACGGCCAGGGGGAGTTCGACGCCGGTTCCCTGGTGTTGCTCGGGCTGGATGCTGCCGGCTCGTCGGCGGAGCAATACTACTTCCACCAGTACGATCCCACGGACATTTCGGCCGGCGATCTCAACGGAGACGGGCAGCCGGACCTGGTCGTGGCTGTTTCGGCCACGGACCGCGTTTCGGTCCTGCTCAATGAGGGCGGCGGCGTGTTCACTGACGATGTCTCTTACCAGATCGACATGAACCCGATGATTCCGGCGGAGATGGTCCATCCGCACGCTGTCACCGTGGCGGACCTGAACCAGGATGGTAACCTGGACGTCGCTCTGGCCAGCTATATAGACCTCGAAATGTCGTTTGCGGGCAACTACTACTGGCTGGAGGATGACTGGCACGGAGCCATCGTCGTCATGTTCGGGGACGGGACTGGCGTCTTCGCCACGGAGAACCCCGACGCCGACTTCAATAACGACCTCATTCGCGTCTACAACCTGCCGGGCCCGGGCTTAAGGCCGGAGGACCTGGTGGCGGCGGACCTGGACCAGGACGGCTACGTGGACCTGGCCGTCGTGAGCCAGGACGGCGTGCTGTTCCTGTGGAACAACGGCTATATCCAGGACGGCCAGCTTCCCGGGTTCTTCGCTGACCCGGGCACCGTCATCGGCAGGGCGATGGAGACGGGCATAACGGGCGCCGAACCGCAGCAGGTCGTTTATGACTACGTGTGGCGGAACGGCATCGTAGAGCAGCCGCATTGGACAGATACTCCACCTTTCTATCATAACGACATCTTCGGCGATGACGTGGACATGTTCCGCATCACGGCGGAGGCCGGCGCAACGCTCCGCCTGACGGTGACGCCGGTCCCGTGGCCGTCCCCCTCCGACGACCCGTTGGCGTGCAACGTCGCCATCTTCGACTCGGACGGCTTCATCGTGCAGGTGTGGCTTGACGACCTGGGCGTGGTGGACGGCGCGCAGTGGTCCGCCGTCGTCCCCATCCTGCAGACGGGGAACTACTACATCACGCTGGGCGGCATGGACCCGACGGACGCTGACGACCCCTTCGATCCCATTACGGGCGTCAACACCGACGGGGCTGCAGCGGACGGCGAGTACGAGCTCATCATCGAGGTCTACGGGAGCACGTATCAGAGCGCTCAAGACCAGATCATTGTCGCCCCGCCGATCGACGACCCGTTCGACATTCCGTCCGGCGCCAACGATTCCATCAACACCCCCACGGTGCTGGGCGACGAGCTGAACCTGCCGACCGGCCAGACCACCGAGGGGATGATGGCGTGGTATGGGCTCAACATCCTGCCGGTGGGTGACGACGACTGGTTCGAGTTCGATCTGACCGCTACGGGTTTGACGGGCGACTACGCCAGGATCGATTTTACCCACGCGGCGGGGGACCTGGCCCTCGAGCTCTGGGCCAACAACGTTCTGCAGTATTCGTCCGACGGCGCGACGAACACGGAGATCGTCCCCCTCATGGGCTTGCCCGCGGGGACTTACCAGTTGCACGTCTACAGCCCAACCGGCGATCAGAACAGTTACGATCTGACGCTGAACCTGCCGGGCGGCCCGACCGCCGGAATCCACGGAAACCTGTACTTCCAGGACGCGAACCGGAACTTGCTTTTCGAGCCCTTCACGTATGGCGAGGACCTCTGGGCTGACGGAGCAGGCGGGCGAACCGGCGTCTACGATGCCGGCCTGGACCTGCAGGTATTCGACGCCAATAACTGGCAACCGTGGTCCGGGCTGATCGGGTTCCAGGGGGACGTGTACTTCTACGATCTGAATGGCAGTGGCCAGTGGGAGTTCGGGGAGTTCATATGGGCGGACGACCTCGGGCCGGACGACGGCGTCAACTACAACGCAGGCGCTGACCT
>CAYUDW010000023.1:0-15848 GCA_964442595.1 uncultured candidatus Brocadiaceae bacterium | reverse complement strand
TCCATTCGAGTGGGACCCCGGCGAGGCCGTCTGGGTGGACGGCCGGGCTCGCAGCCCGGACGTGCCCATCGGCGCCGGCGACTCGATCATTGCCGCCAACTTCCTGGAGGATAACTACGACGACGACCTCGTCTCCCCCGAGTACGAGAACGTTTACACCTCCATTCCCTGGGGGATGGTACCGGCCGGCCAGCTCCTGGACATCGACATCGCCACGGCGAACTCCCAGACGAACCGGGTCTCCGTGCTGCTCGGCAACCACTACGAAGGCTGGGGCATCGTGGCTCCCTCGGGGTCCGTCGAGATATACCTGGGCCTCTACCCGAACCACGACAGAACCGCGATGGCCGGCCCGAACGTCACGCGAGCTACTGCCGGGACGTACAATTACGGCCAGGACGTGCAGATAACGGACGCGGACCTCATCTACAACGCGTTCATTCCCGGCTACACCACCCCGTACTGGAATACGGGGGACGGCGCCCGCGGCACGCAGGGCAACGTCTACTTCTACGACGTGAACCGCGGCTGGTACACCGTCGACGGGCAGCGCGGCATCCAGGGCAACGTCGTTTTCCTGGATTTGAACTACAATGGCTTGTGGGATGAGTCGGAGCCGGTCTGGGCGGACGACTGGATGGACCGGGCTGGCAACTTCACGGAGACGTGGATCGGCGATCCCACTCTCCCGATCTGGCAGGATACCGACCAGGCCATCTACAACATAGAAGACTGGGTCGACGGCCGGCTTACTGCCTGGCTGGCGCTGGCGCCAGTGGGTGTGCAGACCAACGTTTACTTCGGCGATGCCAACTCCAACGGCGTTTGGGAGCCTGGAGAGAACGTCTGGGCGGACCGCGGAGGCGCCGCAGGCTTCTACGATCCCGATGTCGACGTCCAGATCGCTCCCAGGGCGAATGGCACCTGGGACGAAGGCGAAGACCTGTGGGCCGACATGAACGGCAACGCCCGGTACGACGAGGGCGTCGACATCCAGGTCTTCGACGCCGACCACTGGGACGTCACTGGTCCGGAGCTCGGAGGCATCCAGGGGAACGTTTACTTCCGGGACGCGAACTTCAACGGGACCTGGAACACCGGTGAAGACGTGTGGGCCGACATGCTCACCGGCACCTACGCCACGGGCGACAACCCGACGTCGATCACGGCCTACAACATCGACGCTGACACGACCAAGCAGGAGCCGCCGATCCTGTACGGCCAGTCCAACCCCAACGGCGATCCCAATTGGTGGTGGAACCAGGGGAGCGTCGAGGGTGAGTATCTCATCATCGAGGGCGAGCCCTGGGACTTCGACGTTGACGGCGACGACTGGCAGGTCGAGGCGCTGTCATGGCAGTCCTACGACGCCCCGCGGGAGCCCTACATCGACCTGGTGACGGCGAACCGGGGCGACGGGACACTGACCGTCCTGCTGAACGAAGGCACCCACTCCGGCAACTTCGGGATACTCGAAGGGGACTGGTGGGACAGCGGAGTCAGTTACTGGCTCGAGCAGGCCGGCGATTTCGCCAATTCCTCCGCCAACTACGGCGTGGACGATTACCTGCAAAGCGGCCCGTTCGACCTGCCCACCGCCGTGATGGTCAGCGACTTCAACGCGGACGGCGTGCAGGACTTCCTCGTCAGCGAGAGGCTGAACGTCACGTTGCTGGAACAGGCGTTCCCGTTCCACAGCTCGGATCCGCTGGAGCTGGAGCCCTACGACGGCGAGATCGCCCAGGTCGAGCTGCCCTTCGGCTTCGCCGGCAGTTACTCGATCATTCCCGGCGAGGGCGAGCAGCTCACCGTCACTTACTACGCCCAGGCCTTCGACGAGGACTTCGATGCCTGGAACAACCCCGAGTACGGCGGGGCCAGCGAGGTTGTTACGCTCACGCTGTCGCTGAACCAGCGGCCGCTGATCTGGTCCTTGACGGCCGACAGAGAGGTGCTCTCGTCCGTCGGCGATCTGCTCACCCTCACGGCGGAGGGCGTGACCGACCTCGATGGCGAGCTGCTGGTCGTCGAGTTCTATAAGGATGACGGCGACGGCGTTTTCGAACCGACGGGCGATGGCGTCTATACCCCGTCCGAAGACCACCTGATTGTGGGCTTAGGGCCGACGCCCGGCACGCCCGGCACGGCCGGCCGGCCGCCGGCGCTGCTCTTCGCCGACCTGGACCAGGACGGTCTGTGGGACGACGGCGAGGAGATCTGGTGGGACACCATCAGTAACGGACGCTACGATGACAGTGCCGACACGCTCATCTATGACGGCGGCGACGGCACCTGGGACACCGCTGACCGCACGCCCGGCATCTCCGGCAACTTGCTGTTCTGGGACGTGAACGCAAACGGCGAGTACGACGCCCCTGAGCCCGTCTGGGCCGAGGACGTGGAAGAGCTCCTCGCCGTCGACACCGACGGCAGCGACGGCTGGAGCTTCACCGGCCCGTTTGACGGCCACCCCGAGACGCTCTACTGGGCGCGGGCCATTGACAACGACGGCGGTGTCAGCCTGCCGGCCGTCACGATGGTCAACGAGGAGCCCAGCATTGAGGCGCTCTACGTGGACGGCGTCTACAACGCGGGCGGCGTGGCCGACGACACCGCGATTCTCCAGGCTACAGACCTGGGGGCCACGCGGGGTCTCCAGGCCTGGTACGACCTGCAGATCGGTTCGGCCGGCGACGAGGATTGGTTCATGTTCGAGCTGGATGCGGGCGGCATGGCGAGCGATTCCGTCCGCGTTGAATTCCTCCATGCAGGGGGCGACCTCGACATCGAGCTCTACGACGTTTCGCTCGGGTTTGTGGCCGCCTCAACCAGCATGACCGACAACGAGCAGATCACCTTTGCCGGCCTGGAGTCCGGCAGCTACTACCTGCGTGTCTACGGCGCGGGCGCCAACGACTACGACCTGATCCTGAAAACGCCTCGCGGGCCTCAGACGGGCATCCAGGGCAACGTGTTCTTCTCCGACGACGTGATCGTCAACGGCTCCTGGAATCCGGGCGAGGACATCTGGGCGGACAGGGACAGCGACGGCGCGTTCAACGTCGGCGAGGATACCGTGATCGCCGGCTCGCCCGCGAACCTGGAGGCCGGCATCCAGGACGACCTGTACTTCTACGACGTGGACGGTAACGTCCGGTGGGCCGTCGGCGAATTCATCTGGGCCGACCAGGCGGGCGGCACGGCCGGAGTCTACGATTCCGGCACCGATGACCGCATCGACGCGCTCTCGCCGGGCGTCGACGTCGAGCCGAACGATACGCCGCTCGGCCTGCCCGTTCCCGGCCAGATCGGAATACGGGGCGACGTTCTGTTCTACGACGCTGACTTCGACCGCGTGTGGGAGTCGGGCGAGGACGTGTGGTTGGACGGTAGCGGCGGCGGTCTGCTCAACGGTGTCTACGACTGGGAGTACCAGGTCCATGACGGCGACGGCGTCTGGGACACCCTGGCCGGGACCACCGGCATGCAGGGCGCCGTCATCTACAACGAGACCACGGGAGACGGCCGGTTCAACTGGACCGAAGAAGCCTGGTGGGACAGCAATGCCAACGGCCGCTACGACGCGGGCGAAGTCGCCATCTGGAACGGCGGCGACGGCAACTGGAATACGTCCGTGGGCACGTCCGGCGACGTCGGCAATCTCTACTGGGCGGACGTGGACGCGCCGCCCGGTTTCTCGCTCGGTGATGAGGTATGGGCCGACGCCCGCGCGGGCGCCGACGGGGCCTACGACGACATCCAGGAGACGCAGCTCTACTGGGGCGCTCGGTGGACCACGGAGGATTACACCGACGGCATCCGGGGCAACATTCTGTTCAACGACGCCAATGACAGCGGCGGCTGGGACGCCGGCGAAGCCGTCTGGGCCGACGAGGTCTTCGAGCACCATAACATCGTGCTGACGGCCGTCGACGTGCAGAGCGGCCAGAACAGCGGCGGCGTTGGCGTGCGCAAGGTTCAGTTCTACCGCGATTCGAACTATAACGGCGTCTTCGACCCGGACGAGGACCAGTGGCTCGGCGTGGGCGTTAACGTAGGCGACACCCGCGGCGGCCCTGCCGACGAGTGGCAGTTCTTCGTCCAGCAGGCTGACTGGGTCGAGAGCCCGTACTGGGATACCTTCGTGGACACCGTGAACTGGCCTCCGGGCTCACAGACGTACTTCGCTTTGGTGGAGGACGTCAGCGACCGGTGGAGCGCCGAGGCCCAGGCCCGCAGCAACGTCAGGAACATCCCGCCGGCGATATCGGAGCTGGTCGGCACGCCCGATCCGGTCACCGAGGGCTCGGCGTTCACGCTGACGGCCCTCGGCGTGGACGACGCCTACGGCGAGGTGGATTACGTTGCTTTCTACCGTGAGACCAACGGCCTGCCGGGCCTGCAGCCCGACGAGGACCAGTTGCTTGGCGAGGATTCCAACGGCACGGACGGCTGGAGCTGGTCGGCGGACTTCGTCGACTGGCCGGTGGGCGAGCACACGTACATGGCCAGGGCGCTGGACAACCACGGCGACTGGTCGGAGACGGCCTACTTCGTCGGCACCGTGCACGCGCGGCCCGTCTTCGGAGGCACGTTCGAAGATCACGCGGCCTCGCCCCTCCCGCTGTACACGGGCAGACCGGTCGGCGTCGAAACCGGGGACCTTAACGGCGACGACATCTCCGACCTGGTCGTGCTTCACGACGACGGCAATCCCACCACGCCTGGCATCTCCGTCTGGCTGGGCCGGGGGGACGGCACGTTCTTCTGGAATGCGAACTACGCAGTCGGCCTCGCTCCGGCCGACGCAGCTCTCGGTGACCTGAACCTGGATGGGGACCTGGACCTGCTGGTGACGAACCCCGGCGGCAACAGCGTCCTGGTGATGTTGGGCAACGGCGACGGCACCTTCAGGGCGGCGGCGGGCAGCCCCTTTGCCGCTGGCACCGATCCGGCGGGATTTGCGGTCGGCGACTTCGACGGTGACAGCCTGCTCGACCTGGCCGTCACCAATCAGGCTACGGGCGAGGTCGTCATCATGCTCGGCACCGGGACGGGCGCTTTCGGCAGCCCGGCGGCCGTGCCGGACGTCTCCCTGTCCGGTCCCGTGGACATCGTTGCGGCGGACTTCGACCTGGACGGGGATCTGGATCTGGCAGTCGCCGAGCGAGATGCCGACCAGGTATCGATCCTGCTGGGCAGAGGCACCGGCGGCTTCCTCCCGCTGGGCGCCTACCCGGTGGGAGACGCGCCGGTTGCGCTGCTGGCCGCTGACCTGAACGAGGACGGCGTGCCGGACCTCGCCGTGGTGAATTACGCGGACGACACCGTGTCCTTGCTGTTTGGCACGGGCGACGGCGAGTTCGAGGCGCTGGCCGGAGCGCCGTACCTCGCGGTCGGGGACGGTCCGTCCTCGATCCGGGGCGGCTACCTGGACACGGACGCGCGTCTGGACCTGGTGGTCACGAACGCGCTGGACGACACCGTTTCGGTTCTGTTGAGCAATACCGAGGGCGAGTTTGCCGAGCAGGTCGTCTACTCCGTGGGGTCCGGCCCGTCGGCGGTTGCCGTGGCGGATTTCGACCTGGACAGCGCCCGCGACCTGGTCGTAGCCAATCAACTGAGCAATAACCTGAGCGTGCTGAGGGGCATACCGGGACTGACGGACTCGCCTGATCCCGTCGAGCCCGGATCGCTGCTCGTTCTGCGCGCCAGCGGGCTGCGCGACCTGGACGACGACGCCATCGTGGTGGTCGAGTTCTACCGAGATGCCAACGGGAACGGCTCGCTCGACGTGGGAATCGACCAGCGCCTCGACCCCGACATCATCGGCGACGACCCCGGCCTGGAGCTCGGCGTTCGCTACGTGGGCGAAGAGAACGGCGGGCAGGTCTGGGAATGGGTCGGGCCCGTGACCTGGGCCGTCGGGGAGTACGTGTACTTCGTCCGTGCCCAGGATGAGCGCGGCGGGTGGAGCTACGCTGTTGCGGAGAACGGTCGGGTCGTCAACCCCGCTCCCGTCATCATGGGCGGACTGCTTGACCAGCCCGATCCCGTCACGGAAGGCTACCTGCTCACGCTGGTGGCGCAGGACGTCATCGACGCCAACGGCAGCATCCAGAAGGTCGAGTTCTACAGGGATTCCAACGGCGACGCCAGCCTGACCGTCGGACAGGATCAGCTGCTGGGCACAGTCTCAACGGCCGAGGGGAACGACTTCGCCTTGAGCGTCCTGGTCAACTGGGCGCCCGGAACGCACCTGTACTTCGCCAGGGCTCAGGACGACCTGGGCTCCTGGAGCGATCCGGTCGCGGAGGAGGGTCTCGTCAACGGGCGTCCCGTCATCGGCACGCTGGCGGCTGAGCCCAATCCCGTGCCCTACGGCGGCCTGCTGCGGCTGACCGCGGAGGGCGCTGATGATTACGACGGGACGATCGTGACCGTGGCGTTCTACCGGGACAGCAACAAGAACGGGGAATTCGACGAAGGCGCGGACCAACGTCTGGAGGACCCCGTTTACTTCATCGACGGCACTTGGTACACCGAGTTCTCTGCTGTCCTCGACAACGCCTACTTCTTCGCCCGTGCCCAGGACGACGTGGGCGCCGAGCACGACGTGGGCGGATGGAGCCTGGCGACCAGATCGGCGTTCGTCAACCGGCGGCCCGTCGTGGATGTGCTCGTTGTCACGCCCGATCCGGTCACTTCGGGAGAGCCGATCAGGCTGGAGGCGACGGGCGTCTACGACGTGGACGGTTCTGTGGACGCCGTGGGCTTCTACCGCGATCTGAACGAGAACGGCACGCTCGAGTCCGACACGGACGAGTTGCTCGGGCTGGACAGCACGCCTGCCGACGGCTGGGCCTGGAACGGGACCGTCACGTGGCCCGGAGGCGCCCAGACTTACTTCGCCATCGCCCGGGACAACATGGGCGCGTGGACCGCTGATGAGGACGCTGCCAAGCCCGCCGGACTGGTCAACAGGCGGCCGACTATCGAGGGCGGGCTTCTGTTCGAGGATCCCGGCCTGGACGGCGTCATCACCAGGGGCGAGAAGCTGACGCTCAGGGCCGTGGACGTCAGGGATATCGACGGTGTCGTGAAGACCGTCGAGTTCTACCGCGACACCAACACCCCCACGGGCGCGAGTCCCACGCTGGAAGTCGCTGAGGATGCTTTGCTGGGCTACGGCACACCGGTCAGTGACGACGACTGGTTCATGTTCGAGCTGGGCTCGGACGGCGCTGCCGGCGACCTGGTCCGCATCGAGTTCATCAGCACGCGTGGCAACCTGGACATGGAGCTCTACGACGCCTCCCTGGCCGTCGTCGGGGCTTCGACGAGCGTTACCGATAACGAGGAGATCTCGCTCGACGGCCTGGCGGCGGGCAGTTACTACCTGCGCGTCTACGGCGCGGGAGCGTTTAACTCCTACAATCTGGTTCTGCAGAGCCCCGACGGGCCGCTCGCCGGCATTCAGGGCAACCTGTACTTCGTCGACGAGGACGCCGACGGTCGGTACGACCTAGACGGCGAAGACCTGTGGGTTGACCTCGGCGGGACGGCCGGGCTCTACGACGAAGGCATTGACCAGCAGGTCTCCGATCCGCTGGCCTGGGAAACGCTGGACGGCGCGATCGGCATCCGCGGCAACGTCTACTTCTACGACGCCAATGGCGACACGGCCTGGAGCGCCGGCGAGTTCGTCTGGGCGGAGCTGGGCTTCGATCAGGCTTACGAGGACGGCGTCGACCTGCGCGTTGCGGCCATGCGCGGCGATCCGTTCGAACCGAACGGGTCAGCCGCCCAGGCAACCGCCCTGGGCGCCACTCGCGGCCTGCAGGGATGGTATGGCCTGACCGTCACCAGCGACTGGCTGCTGACAAACATCTCCACCACGGGATGGGAGCAGGGCACGCAAACCTTCTTCGCCCGGGCACGGGATGACACGGACGCCTGGAGCGTTCCGGCTGTCTCGACCACGGGCGTCGTGAACGTTGCGCCTACCGTGGGCAAGTTGCAGATCGCGCCCCAGCCGGTCACCAGGGGCAACCTGCTCACGCTGGTCGCGACGGGCGTGAGCGACCCGGAGGGCACGGTCCTCCAGGTGGTGTTCTACCGCGACGTGAACGACAATGGTACGCTGGATGCCCAGAACGGTGACGAAGAGCTCGGCACCGGCGTGCAGATCGCTCCTGGCGAGTGGAAGATATCGCCCCTGGTGGACACCTCGACATTCAGCGGCGAGGAGGTCTTCTTCGCCCGGGCGCAGGACGCGGCCCTCGCCTGGAGTAACGTCGTGTCCGCGGCCGGCGCGGTCAACTCGCGTCCGGTCATCGGCGACGTCACGGCCGAGCCCGATCCCATCGTCAGGGGCATGGAGCTGACGCTGACGGCCTCCGGCGTGTTCGACCCCGATCCGGACGGCACCGTGGCACAGGTGGTCTTCTACCGCAGCGACGATGGCGTGCTGCGCCATCCCGTTGAGGGGCAGACCGGAATCCAGGGCAACGTCTACTTCTACGACCTGAACGGGAACGCCCGGTGGGACCTGGGCGAGTTCATCTGGGCCGAGCAGGGAGTGCTTGACGGCGTCTACGACGAACTGGTGGACATCCCCGTCGAGCTGTTCTCGATCGGGATTCCGGAGCCGAACGATTCGGCTGCTCAGGCAACCGACTTGGGCGCAACGCGCGGCTGGCAGGCCTGGTACGACCTTGCCTTGCTGCCCTCCGGCGACGAGGACTGGTTTGCAGTCGAGCTGGCCTCCGGCGGGACGGCGGGTGACCTGGTCCGCATCGAGTTCGCCCATGCAGACGGCGACCTCGACCTCGAGCTGCACGATCCGGTCGCCGGCCTCATAGCCGACTCGACCACTGTGACGGACAACGAGGAGATATCGCTCAATGGTCTGGCGGCCGGGACTTACTACGTCCGGATCTTCGGGTCGGGCGGGGTCACGAATGATTACTCCATGATCCTGCATACGCCGGCTGCGGCCCAGACCGGCGTCCAGGGGAACCTGTACTTCTGGGACGAGAACAGCAGCGAGACGTACGAGCCGTCCAGGGAGAGCCTCTGGGCTGATTTGAACGCGAACGCCCGGTTCGACGGCGCCGTGGACGTCATTGACGATCCCGGCGACGTCATGCTTGGCGTTGGCAGCGAGGAGCCGCAGAACCCGGGCGTTTGGGTGCTGAAGGTCTCCACGGCGGATTGGGCGGCCGGCGAATCCTCCGATCCGCGCGAGTACTATGTCTTCGCGGAGGCACGCGACGATGACCGCGGCCTGAGCGATGCGACCGACCCGAACGCGATCACCACCGTCAGCGTCGTCACGAATCCGCCGTCCATCGGATCACTGGTTACAACACCCGAGCCCCTGGCCAGGGGTCAGGAGCTCACGCTCAGCGCTCTGGACGTGACCGATCCGGATGGCGCAGAGACGGTCGCCCTGGTCGAGTTCTACCGGGACGCCGATTTCGACGGCGTCTTCGACGAGGGTTCCGATCTGCTGCTCGGCACGGATACGGACGGCAGCGACGGCTGGCAGATCGTGTACGGCAACACGGCAGGCTGGCGGCCCGAGCTGCAGAGCTACGTGCAGACGTACTTCGTGCGCGGTCAGGACGGCGACGGTGCCTGGAGCGTGGTCAATCCCTTCACCGGTCAGGGCGTGGCTACGGGCACGGTGCAGAACAGCCTGCCAGTGGCCGGTCAGGTGTCTCTCTCGCCCGATCCCGTGGCGCCCGGACAGGCCCTGGAGCTCACCGCCAGTGGCGTGACGGACGCTGACGGTACCGTGGCGTCCGTTGAGTTCTATCGGGACGCGAACGAGAACGGGACGCTTCAGCTGGGGGCCGACGAATTCCTGGGCATGGGCACGGAGGTCAGCTCGGGCGTGTGGCGGCTCGATGCCGATACGTCGGCCTTCCCGTTCGGAAGCCAGACATACTTCGTGCGGGCGCAGGACGAGTTCGAGTGGGGAGTGGCCGCCTCGGCGGCGGGGTTCGTCAGTTACGGTCAGATAGCCACGGGCGAGGTCCATGGCGCCGTCATCGCCTTCTATGACGTTGATCTGACCGACGGCATGAGCCAGCCGAACATCGCGTGGAGCTGGGCTCAGTGGACGCCGTCGACGGACATCGTCGTGGACTCCACGTGGGTCGGTGCTGGCAAGGTGGCCGGCATCTACCTGTTCGGCGATGGGAGCAGGACGCAGGACCTGGGCGTTGTCGTCTCGGGCAACCGCGGACTGGCGACCTTCGCCGACTACCGCCGGCCTCTCAGCAAGGCACCGGTTGGGTTCCTGGTCGTGCAGGGCAACGTCACTTCCGCCCTGTTCGACAACGGGCTGACGGGCGCTCGCCTGGACGGGTTCATCGCGGAGGACGGCTGGCAGCTCGGCGACATAGATGGGGACGGCGACGCATCTGGACTGACCGGCCTCTACAGCGCCGGGAACGTGGAATACACGCGCATCGTCGGCAGCACCGACGCGGACGTCGTTGCGGACGGACGGATCGGCGTGGTGTTCGGCAAGACCGATCTGCGCGGCGATATCCTTGCCCAGAGCGGCGGCATCAACCTGGTGCTGACCTACGGCGATCTGGGCGGCCGGATCTGGGCCTCCGCGCCCAACCGGTCCACCAACATCGGGTCGGTCGTGGCCATCGGCGGCGACCTGCTCGGCAGCGTCTCCGCCACGGGCAGCATAGGCCAGGTGGCCATCTACCAGGGCAGCGTGGCCGGCGGCAGCATCACAGCCGGCGCCGGTCTGAGCTCCGTTTACGTCTCCGGCAACTTCACGGGCAGCATCGACGTGACCGGGAACCTGTACGCCGTAAGCGTCGTGGGCAATATGACCAACAGCCTCATCGACGTCACGGGCGGCGCCTTCTCGTCGCTGTGGGTGGGCGGCAGCATCAGCAACACCCAGGTTCACGTCAGCGACGGGCTGTTCAGCAGCCTGAACGCTGGCGGGAGCTTCTACAACAGCAGCGTGGATGCCAGGCAGCTCAGCCGCGTGATCGTGGGCGGACAGATCTACCGCGACGTGGGCACCTACAACATCCACGCCGTCCTCGGCACCTTCTTCGCCAGGGACGTAGACGAGTACGACACCATTACCGGGTCGCACTCGCACACCTTTGGCGGCATAGTCGCCTCGGTGGGCTAGCCTAAGTGACAGAATCGGGTTTCCGGCGGGCCGGCAGGGCCCCAAGCTGCCGACCCGCCGGTGCCTGTCGGACTGACTGAGCGGGGCTGGGGTGCTGCTCTTGCCTTATCCACGAGGTGGGAGTGAGGTGTTCTTGCCTCGCTCTTATTGCTGCCCGGATGAGGACGTGGCATGCGTTCTGAGGGGCGGCCTCCGGCACGCTCGAAGTGCCGACCCCTCAACCTGGAGGGGCTCGAGCCCAGGCTCCTTCTGTCCGCGCCCGTCATCCAATCCGTCGAAGACCAGCCGGACCTCATCGAGCAGGACGACCTTCTCACCCTAACTGCCCGCAGCGTCACAGACCCCGACGGGGGCAGCATCGCCGGGCTCAGCTTCTACCGCAGCGCCGACGCCGTGTTCGACGGTGCACCGACCGACCCCCTCATCGGCGCCGCCACGCAGATCGGCGTGACGGATGAGTGGGGATGGAGCGACGACGGCGAGGGCGCGGCGGGCGTCGGCGGGAACCTGCGCTTTGAAGACTCGGTCGTTGCCAAAGGCGCCTGGGATTCGGGCGAGGGCATTTCCCCACGCCCCAACGTTAGGACGGGCGCAGTGGACGAGGTGTTCGTGACAGGCCGCATCGGCGAGGGCGATACGACTGGCGGCTGGATCATACTGCGGCCCGCAGCGCGCGGCTTCTGGCTTGCCGGCCCATCTGTGGGCGATTGGACAACGAACGAAGAACGGGTATACTTCGGTGACGTTTATGGCTGGGACGTTTGTTTCTGAGAAGCAATCGTGCCGCGATGGCGTTGAATGACTGCCCCGGACGCGGCGGCTGGTTGGGGGCACATTTGGATGAGTTCCGACGTCAGGGATATGACGGGTTCACTCCCCCAACGGTCGGACGCTGAGGAAGCGGGCCGGCGGCGCGTGTCGCTGGAGCTTGAGCAGCTCGAGCCGCGGATCCTGCTCAACGGGGGCAGCCCGGAGATCGAGCGGGTCAGCCTCGCCTGGGACGGCTCCGAAGGCTTGGCTGCCAGCGGTCGCCCGGCCATAAGCGAGGGCGGCCGGTACGTCGCGTTCGAGTCCGCCGCGCCTAACCTGGTGGTCGACGACACCAACTACATGAAGGACATATTCGTCGTCGACCGGGACACGGGCGCCATCGAGCGTGTCAGCGTCTCCTCGGTGGGGCAGGAGGCGAACGACCTGAGCGGCACGCCCGCCATCAGTGCGGACGGGCGGTACGTCGCGTTCGAGTCCTGGGCCTCCAACCTGGTGCCCGGGGACGCCAATGGCGCATGTGACGTGTTCGTCTACGACAGACAGACGTCCACCATCGAGCGCGTCAGCGTGGCCTCGGGCGGTGGGGACGCCAACGCGGACAGCTACGGGCCTTCCATCAGCGCGGACGGCCGCTACGTAGCCTTCGACTCGGACGCGTCGGATCTCGTGCCGGGAGACAGCAACGGCGCGGCCGACGTCTTCGTCCGCGATCGGCAGAGCGGCACCACCGAGCGCGTGAGCCTGAGCTCCGGCGGCGCCGAGGGGGACGGCCATAGCTACTATTCCGCCATCAGCGCGGACGGACGCTACGTGGCGTTCGAGTCCTTTGCATCCAACTTCGTCGCAGGCGACACGAACGAGGCATCCGACGTCTTTCGCTACGATCGGGACACGGACACGATCGAGCGCGTGAGCGTCTCGTCCGCCGGCGCGCAGGGAATCCTGGACAGCTACTGGGCGAGCATCAGCGCGGACGGACGTTACGTCGCGTTCTGCTCTGACGCCGAGGACCTGGTGCCGGACGACTCCAACGGTTGGGCCGACATCTTCGTCCGCGACTCCCAGGCAGGGACCACTGAACGCGTCAGCGTGGGTCCGGGCGGCACCGAGGGGAACAACCACAGCATCGATCCCACGATCAGCGGGGACGGGCAATCCGTATCCTTCGGCTCGATGGCCGACAACCTGGTCGCCGACGATACAAACGGCAGGGAAGACGTGTTCGTCTACGACCGGACGGCGGGCACCACCCAGCTCGTCAGCCGTGCCTGGGACGGCGGGGCGGCGAACGAGGGCAGCGAGGAGGCGTGCATCAGTGCGGACGGCCGCTACGTGGCCTTCGCCTCCTGGGCCTCTGATCTCGTCTCGGACGATACCAACGGTACCTGCGATGTCTTCGTCGCCGATCTCGGCGGGGGCGGCGTCACGGGCGTCTGGGTCGGCAGGGGTGACGCGTACGACTGGGCGGGCGAGCCCGACTACCTCAGGTATGAGGTCGACGTATGGGGGCCGGAGCTCACGCGGCTGGAGCTGACGACGCCATGGGCGGAGGCCTTCGACTCCGCCGATTACCTGGGCACCGTCTGGGATGGCACGTATTACGAATACGACGGCCCCCCGCTGTTCTTCGAGGCCTACGTCGACGAAGGGTACCCCCATTTCGAACTCGATTGGAAGGGCCTTTCGGCAGGCCAGTGGGCCGACCTGGACGTTGGCACGACCGACATGACCGTCACCTATGCCGGCGGAAGCTGGACGGGGACGGTCGACTTCTCCGGCGTGCTCGTACCTACCGAAGTGCCGCAGGTAACGTATCCGGCGCACCTGGAAACCGACGTGCCACTCAGTCCGACCATCGAGTGGGAGCCGTGGACCTCGCCTGCGCCCAATGCGGGGGTATGGTTGGGCTTGGAGCGGACGGACACGGACGAGGACATCTACGGCGAACTGCAGGCGGCCGACGCCACAAGCTGGACTCCGCCGGAGCCACTGCAGGCCGTCACCGGTTACGTTTGCGACTTGGCCTTCATCAACTACGAGGTTCTGCTTGTCAACGGGGTGGACGTGCGGGTGGCGTCCTATACCGGATCGGACGCCGAGTTCACCACGGCAGCGCCCGGCGTCACGGACGTCTGGGTAGATCGGTGCTATGACCACGACTACCCCGCCGCGGGGGACGAGGACTATGAGTACGCTGCTGGCGCCAGCGGCGTTGAGTTGACGCGCCTGGAGTTGACAACTCCTTGGGGCGAGACGTTCGACTCAGCGGACTATCTGGGCACCGTGTGGGACGGGAGCTACTACGAGTTGGACGGCCCGGTGTTGTACTTCGAGGCCGACGTGGCAGAAGGGCAGCGGTATCTGGACGTCGAGTGGGAAGGGCTGTCGGCTGGCGAATGGGCGGACCTGGACTCCAACAGCACAGACCTGACCGTCACGTACACGGGCGGGAGCTGGACAGGCTCCGTGGACTTCAGTGGGCTGCCCGTGCCGAGCGAGGCTCCGATCTTCACCTATCCTGCGCACCAGGCGAGCGCCGTGCCGCTGTCGCCCACGATCGAGTGGAACGCCTGGGCGTCGCCCGGGCCCGACTCGGTGATAGCGATCTACCTCGAGGACTACGACGAGGCGCAGTGGTTCTTCGAGTACCTGAGCGCGGACGCGACAAGCTGGACTCCGCCGGAGCCACTCCAAGCCGTCACCGATTACGATTGCGACGTTGACTTCGCGAACTTGAAGGTCGTCAACGTGAACGGGGTCGACGTGGACGTCGGATCCTACACGGAGTCTGATATCGAGTTCACCACGGCGTTGCCGGGCGTGACGGGGTTGTTGGTGGGCCGCCGGGACGACCGCATGTACCCCGATCCGGGGGACGAGATGCACGTGTACTCCGTCGACATTGGGTGCATTGAACTGACGCGCCTGCAGTTGACGACCCCCTGGGGGGAGGACTTCGACTCAGGGGATTATCTACCTGCGGCTTGGTCAGGCGAGGACTTCTCGTACGAAGAGCCTGGCCTTTGTGTCAGGGCATTCACGGATGAAGGGGTCCGATGGCTTGAGGTCGACTGGGAAGGGCTGTCGGTTGCGGAATGGGATAGTCTGGAGAGCGACGTCACGTACCTCGCGGCTGACTATACGGGCGGCAGTTGGACGGGTAACGTTGACTTCGCCACGGTCCCCCTTCCTACGCAGACGCCGAACATGACCTACCCCGCGCACGGGGAGGTCGAGGTGCCGTTGAGACCGGACTATGCGTGGGACTCGTGGACATCTCCGGGCTCCGGCGCAGGTGTGGCCCTCGACGTTGAGGAGGCACTAGGCGAGAGAGTATATGAGGGGATACTACCGGCTGACTCGGTGGGATGGACGCCCTCAGCCCTTCTCGAAGCGGGAGCCGACTACGAGGCCGACTTGGCCTTCTACCACGCCGCGTTGCTCGAAGTCAGCGGGGTCGAGGCAACAATTGTCTCTTCTGTGGAGTCGGATGTCGAGTTCACTACCGCCAGCCCGGGCATCACCATCCTGTGCGTTCAGCGGGAATACCATTACAACTTGCCCGCGCCCGGCGATGAGGACTTCGGGTACTGCGTCGAGGTCGAAGGGAACGAACTCACCCGGCTTGAGTTGACCACCCCGTGGGGCGAGGGCTTCGACTCGGCCGACTACGTGGGCCCTGTCTGGGACGGCAGCGAGAGTTATTACGACGCGCCCGGCTTCGAGTTCGATGCCTATCTGGAAGGCGGAGAACGCCATCTCGAGGTCAGGTGGCGGGAGCTGTCGGCCGGGCAGTGGGCCTCGCTCGACACGGCTGAAACCGATCTGACGGTCGCTTACACGGGCGGAAGCTGGACGGGGACGGTCGACTTCTCCGGCGTGCTCGTACCTACCGAAG
>CAYUDW010000022.1:24111-26387 GCA_964442595.1 uncultured candidatus Brocadiaceae bacterium | reverse complement strand
CGACAGGCTTGACGTTAGGCGTGACAGCCGGTAGCGTACGAGCGGCAAACCACGACGACACCACGAACACGACGCACCAGTTCCTGTAGGGGCACGGCGCGCCGTGCCCTTTATCGAACAGAGGAGTGCACCATGCAGCCGGATCATCCGCGCCATCGCAGACGCTCGATCCGCCTGTCCGGATACGACTGCGCACAGGCCGGGGCTTACTTCCTGACAGTGTGCACTGCCAGACATCGGCCCCTCTTTGGTGCCGTTCGCGATGGCAGGATGGTCCTCAGTCACTTCGGCATGATCGCAGCCGCTGAGTGGCGGCGCACCGGGCGGCTGCGTGTGGGGACGAAGGCAGGTCTTTGTGTTGTGATGCCGAACCACCTCCATGGCGTTCTGTTGCTCACTGCTGATCGCGATGGGCAGGTCGCCCATCCGTCCCGCTCGGAGGCTTTCGGCAAACCGATGTCACGCTCAGTTCCGACCATCGTGCGTGCGTTCAAGGCCGCCGTGACCAGACGTATCAATGCTGCCCGGGACACGCCTGGCGCGCCCGTATGGCAACGGGACTATTACGAACACGTAATCCGCGATGAGGATGAACTGGGGCGCGTCTACGACTACATTATGGCCAATCCGGCACAGTGGGAGTTTGACCGAGAGAACCCGGAGCATGGGGCGCCCCTCACGCCGGGCCCGTTCCAGTAGGGCATCCGCCGTACGGCGGACCGTGCCCCTACGGACCTCGGTGCGTTGATGCAAGGAGGGCAGGTGGTGATGGCTCAAGCGAGCGAAGAGCCGGAAGCGGCAGACGCGGCTGGGGAACCGGGTGAGGGGGACACGCTCAGCCCGAGGCGAGCGAAAGCGGCTCGGGCCATCTCGACGGCCGGCATTGGCTGCGGGGCTTTCATGGGCGCCTGTCTGATCACCCTCGCGGTCTTCATGGCAACGCCGTTGGGCGGGGTCGTTGCGGTGGGGTTCGCCGCGCTCATGCTCGCGTCGACAGTCGCGTGCTACCTCCCGTCACGTCCATGGGCGCGGCGCTTCAACTGGCTGTTCCCTGTGTCCCTCATCGCTTTCGGCCTCGCGTTTTCTGCCGTTGGCCTGGGACCGGATCCCGTTCGCCTGACGATGCTGGCCGTAGTGGTGGTTCTCATGGCTGTGTTGTTGGTGCGCTGGCACAAGCGCTTCGCGGGGCCTCGGTGGGAGTTGCCCGCCCCGTCGCGTCTGGTCGGCGTGCTTGCGTTGGCGGCCGGGCTCCTCCTGGGCATCGGCGCCGGGCTGTTCGCGTGCCTGGACGAGAGGCCGGAGACGTTCCCTCATCTGCAACAGCCGCGGCCGGTGGTCCCCGACGACCAGAACGCCTTTGTCGTTCTTCAAGAGCTCGCTCAACGCTTCCCTGTGACGGAGCATGACAGGTGCGAGCTGGACGAGCGCTGGGAATGGTGGATGTACGAGGGCAAGGAGGGAACGCCTGAGTGGCGGGAAGAGGGGCGGAGACTTGTCCGCGAATGGGAGCCCCGCCTAGAATACGTAGACAGAATGCTTGCCTGCCCGCACTTCCTGGTTCCGCTTGCCGACAGTGCAGTGGAGCACCTGGAGACGCATCCGTGGCAATCTTACTCCCGTTGGCCGCGCAGGATGTTGGCCTTGAAGTCCAGCTTTCTGCTGCACCAGGGCGCACCGGACGAGGCAATGGCCGTTGCGTTGAAGCTTGTGAAGCTCGGCCGCATGGTCTGCTCTCAGCCGAACGACGTGATGACCTACTTGATCGGATGGGGCATCCTCGCGCACGGCTATGATCAGGTCCGCGCCGTGGCGACGTCGGAGGATGTGGACCTGGCGTTCGTGCGCGGTTACCTCGACCGGCTGACCGTTCCTCCCGAACTTCGCTCCGGGGCTGTCGTTGCCCTGGCAGGCGAGTTCTCGGCGGCCCGACTGATGTTTGAGAACCCTTTCGGTCTGGGGACGGCAGCCTGGGATGATCCCGACGTGCGGCGGTTATCGAGGATGCTCTGTGCGCTCGTACGCCGTCCGCTGCTCCCTCTGATCAAGCCCAACATGAGTCTCAACAGGCTTGGTCGGCGTCTTGAGGCGCAGATCGCGCGGCTCGACGATTACGATCCGCGCGAGCCGGCGGAGTTCGACGACCTGGCAGACCTCGCGAAGAAGACCGGCTACGTCAGCTTCATTCGGAACTCCGTCGGCGTCGTTCTCACTGAGATGTGCGGGCCTTCGGACCGCTCGGTCGTGCGTGGATACTGGCATCAGGTTGCGGATGCGCG
>CAYUDW010000022.1:15345-24011 GCA_964442595.1 uncultured candidatus Brocadiaceae bacterium | reverse complement strand
GGCCTTCGGACCGCTCGGTCGTGCGTGGATACTGGCATCAGGTTGCGGATGCGCGGATGACTCGCGTGTTCCTGGCGCTGCGGTGCTATCATCTGGAGCATGGTCGGATGCCAGCGTCGCTGGATGATCTGGCCCCGGAGTATCTGGAGGAGGTCCCCGTCGACCCGTTCGCAGAACAGCCCTTCGTCTACGAGCCGCAGGCCGATCCGCCCTGCATCCTGTCCGTCGGGCCGGACCAGGCACGCGATGCGCCGGACGCAGAAGAAGGCGACGACATCGCCGTCGAACTCACCTTCGCGGCGCCGCGCGACCGGGAAACAAGATGAGAACGACGACCACCAGAGACGACTAACCACAACGACACAACGAGCACGACGAATTCAAAGTCAGGAGAAGGGCAGAAACAACAGCTCCGTTGTTCCGGTGTTGTTCTGCGTTGTGCTCGTCGTGTCGTAGTGGTTCTCCGTGCTCTCCGTGTCTCCGTGTTAGAGGAGCCGTTGATGCAAGTGGGAAACGCTCAACTGCATGCCGCACCGGCCGGGCCGAAACGGCTGCCGGGGCTCTGGGTCATCTGCGTGCTGCTCGGGCTGCTCGGGATGTTCTGGTTCTCCATGGTCTTCTTCGCCACGCCGTTGGGCGTCGCTGTCTACGGGGCCGTCGCGCTTCTGCACTTGGGCGCGGCCGTCGGCCTCTGGCTGCGCGTCAACGTGGTGCGGCTTGTTGTGATGGGACTGCTTGCAGTCTGCGTCGCTGTCTCAGCCATCGGCTGGGCGCTCGACCCCAGAGATAACGTCGCGGCGGCGATTCCGTTGGTCTTCGCGTTTGGGATCATGGTCCACCTGTGGCTGCGCCGCGCCCACTTCCGGGCCGAGCGCGAACGCAAGCCGGGGCTACGGTCCTGGTCCGCCGCCGTGGCGGCGTGCGTCGTGCTGACGTTCGGTGTGGGCTGGGTGCTCCTGATGACGGTCGACGATGCCCGGAAGCCGTTCCCGCAACTGGAACTGGCAGGTGAGCCGGTGCCGGACGATCAGAACGGCTTCGTGGTGATCCAGGAGATGATGGACCGGTTTCCCGTCACTGAGGATGAGGAGTTGAACCTGGCCACGGGCGGCGGTACGGTCGACGGGCCGCTCGAGCCCGAAGAACAGGCCGCGCTTGCGCCGCAAGTGGTGGCCAGATGGGAGCCCTGCCTTCGGATGCTCGACGAGGCGCTCAGTCGGCCGCACTTCGTTGTCAGCGGGCCCAGGGGCTACCTGGAAGCTGGCGATTTCGACATGGACTTTTCCATCTACTGCCGAACGCTGGCGCGCCTGGTTCTGCTATCTTCCGATCTGACCCTGGAGCGAGGAGACGCGTCAGGGGCAATGCGGGCGGCCGAGAAGACCGTCGAGTTCGGCGTCCGCGTGGCTGGGGGCAGGCGCTCAATCATCGCATATCTTGTCGGCGGTGCCATCATGGACCTTGGTCTTGAGCAGGTGCGGGAAGTCTCCGCTTCGCCGGGCGTGCCCCTGGATGTCCTTCGTGAGGAGATCGCCGCACTTCCCTCTCCGGAGCGCGTCAAGCAGGCTCTGGCCGAGTCCCTCAAGGTCGAACTCCAGAGCCAGGAGTCGATGTTTGAGGACCTGATGAACGGTCGCCCCATTGCAGGACCTCCGGAGGATGAGTGTGCCAGCTGGACGACAGAGTTCGACCGCACCTTGCCCTTCCTCAAGCTGAACATGACTATGAACCTGCTCGGCGATTACCTGCTGACGACGCTTGAAGGCCTGGACCACTACGAGCCGCCAGCGCCTGAGGCGGGGTTTGACGGTATCGGCGACTTGATTGGCGAGGTGGGACTGCTCCACTTCATGCGGAACCCCATCGGAGACCTGCTGGTCACGATGCAGCCGAATGTCCTGCAGCCGATGTCGGAGGTGCACTTCCGTCTGGTGGCGGAGGTTCAGTTGACGCGCACGACCTTGGCGCTGCGGTGTTATGATCTGGAGCAGGGGCGGCTGCCGGACTCGTTAGAAGCGCTGGCGCCCGAGTACGTGCAGGAGGTGCCCGTCGACCCGTTCACGGAGAAGCCGTTCGTCTACGAGCCGCAGGCCGATCCGCCCCGCGTTCTGTCGCTGGGGCCTGACCAGACACGGGATGCACCGGATGCGGAAGACGGCGACGACATCGTCGTCGAACTCACCTTCGCGCCGCCGCGCGACCAGGAAACACGATGAGAACGACGACCATCGAAGACGGCTAACCACAACGTCACAACGAGCACAACGCAGAGCAACATCGAAACGGCGGGTCTGTACTCTTTCTCTTTCTTCTGGCCTTGAATTCGTCGTGCTCGTTGTGTCGTCGTGGTTCTCCGTTGTTCTTTGCCTCCGTGTTGAAGGAGTCCTGAATGCAATTGGGCACAACGAGCACGACGCAGAACAACATCGAAACGGCGGGTCTGTATTCTCTCTCTTTGTTCTGGCCTTGAGTTCGTCGTGATCGTCGTGTCGTCGTGGTTCTCCGTTGTTTTCTGTCTCCGTGTTGAAGGAGTTCTGAATGCAGGTGGGCAACACACAACTGCACGTCGGCCCGGCCGGCTGGTCCTATGACGACTGGGAAGGCATTGTCTACCCCAAGCCGAAGCCCAGGGGATTCCGGCCGCCGACCTTCCTGTCCGAGTACTTCAACGCCATCGAGGTCAACAGCACCTTCTATCGCCCGCCGAATCCGGGCTACTGCGAGCGCTGGGTGCGGGACGTCGCGGCCCGGCCCGACTTCCTCTACACGGCCAAGCTCTGGCAGCGCTTCACGCACGAGCGCGAGGAGCACTGGATGCGCAAGGAGGTCGACCTCTTCCGCGACGGGATCACTCCGCTGGCCGAGGCGGACAAGCTCGGGGCGCTGCTCGTGCAGTTCCCCTGGTCCTTCCGCTATAACCGGGGCAGCGAGCAGCATCTCCAGGAGGTGGTGGACGAGTTCGGCGACCTGCCGCTGGTGGTCGAGGTCCGCCACAAGGGCTGGATCCAGGACCGTGCGCTCCAGTTCATCGAATCGCTCGGCGTGGGCTTCTGCAACATCGACCAGCCGGCGTTCCGCAACAACATCCCGCTCACCTCCTACGCGTTCGGCCCGACCGGCTACCTGCGCCTGCACGGGCGCAATGCCGAGGCATGGTTCGACAAGGAGGCCGGCCGCGACGAGCGTTACAACTACCTCTACAGCGACCGGGAGCTGGACGAGATCCAGGCCGCTCTCGAAGAGATCGCCGACCGCGTCGAGCGCATGTTCGTCATCGCCAACAATCACTACCGGGGGCAGGCGGTGGCGACGGGCCTGCAGCTCATTCATCGCGTGACGGGGGAGGCCCTGGAGCCGCCTGGCCAGGTGGGGGAGCTCTATGGACTGCAAAGGTAGAAGTGTGAAGTTTGAAGTGTGAAGTGAACGACGAATAACGGATGACGGATAACGAATAACGGACAGCCCGAGCACGAGCAGGAACACGGCAGCAAGGACGACGACGAGGACGAGAACGACGGCGAGGACGAATAACGAATAGCGAATGGCGGATAACACGAGTAGGAGTAGGAGGAAAGACCGGCCGAGGCGCAAATTGCAAAGGTTTCATTCCGCGCCTATAATGGCCGGGACATGGCCGATTCTCCGACACCACGCCCCGACATCGCCGTCGACCTCTGCGGCATGCGGCTTGCCAACCCCGTCATCCTTGCGTCCGGCATCCTCGGCATCTCGCGCGAGATGATCGCGCGCGTGGCCGGGTGCGGCGCCGGCGCGGCCGTCATCAAGAGCGTCACGGTCCAGCCCCGCGCCGGTCACAACAACCCCACCGTCATCGCCTATGAGGCCGGGCTGCTGAACGCCGTCGGCTACTCGAACCCCGGCGTCGAGGAGGCGGTCCGGGAGTTCGACGGGATCGACGAGCTGCCGATCCCCGTCTTCGCCAGCGCCGTCGGGCAGGAGGCGGACGAGTTCGCCGAGGTGGCGGCGCGGCTCATGCCGTGCGGGTTCGCGGCCGTGGAGATACCGCTCTCGTGTCCGCACACGCCCGGCTACGGCACGCTGGCGGGCCACAGCACGCCCGAGGCCACCGAGCGCATCGCGCGGGCCGTCAGGTCCGCCACCGACCGGCCGATCTTCGTCAAGCTCTCGCCGAACGTCGAGGGCATCGGCGACCTGGCCCTGGCAGCGCTCGAAGGCGGGGCGGACGGCATCTCGGCCGTCAACACGCTCGGCCCGGGCATGATCATCAACGTCGAGGCGCGGGAGCCGGTGCTGGACTTCAAGGTGGGTGGCGTTTCCGGACCGGCGCTCAGGCCCGTGGCCGTTCGGTGCGTCTACGACGTGGCGACGGCCCTGCGGAACTCGAAGAGGGAAGCCCCCATCATCGGCATCGGGGGCGTGGCAAGCGGGCGCGACGCGCTGGAGATGATCATGGCCGGCGCGACGGCGGTCGGCGTGGGAACGGCCGTCTACCAGAGGGGGATCGAGGTGTTCGGGACGATTGCCGCCGAACTGCGGGACCTGTGCGGTCGCCTGGGCATCGCCTCACTGGAGGAAGTGCGGGGAGCGGTCCTTGACTGAGTCGCAAGAACAACGACATAGCGCGCAGGGCGCGCCCGGGCCCCGGGGCGGGGTCAGGCCGTCGCTGCCCGTGATGCTGACGTTGGCGGAAGTGAAGCGGGAGAGCACCGAAGTCGTCACCTTGTTCCTGCGCAGGCCGGATGATGAAGCGGCGGCCCAGGGGCTCTACCTGAGCGAGTTTTCGCCAGGCCGCTTCTTCATGATATGGCTGCCCCGCCTGGACGAGAAGCCGTACGCCGTGGCTTACCTGGAGGAGGAACGGCTCGGCGTGACGGTGCAGAAGCGCGGGCCGTTCTCGGCGGCTCTGTGCGAGCTGGAGCCGGGCGTGAAGGTCGGCCTGCGCGGCCCCTTCGGGCGTGGCTTCTGGGGCATGGAGCAGCACGTCGACTCCGCGCGCGTCGTCCTGATCGGGGGCGGCTGCGGAATGGCGGTGCTGGCGCCCCTGACGCAGCAGCTGCGGCACGCCGTCATCGTGCAGGGCGCCCGAAGCGCGGACCTGCTGCTCTTCAGGGACCGATTCCCGGACCAGGTGATCTTCACGGACGATGGCTCGGCGGGCAGACGGGGCTTCCCGACGGAATGGCTCGCGGAGCAGGCCGAGGGCGGCGCGATCGACATGGTCTACACCTGCGGTCCGGAGGAGATGATGGCGCACGCGGCCGAGGTCTGCCGCACGGCCGGGATCGGGTGCCAGGCCGCGCTGGAACGCTACATGAAGTGCGGCATCGGCGTCTGCGGCCAGTGCGACTGCGACGGCAGACGCGTCTGCATGGAAGGGCCGGTTTTCAGCCTCGAAGAGCTGGCCGAGATGCCGAGCTTCGGGCGGATCCGGCGCGACAAGACCGGCGGCCGCGTCGGCGTCGGCGAGCCGGACCGCTGCCCTTCGGCGCCGCGAATGCGCGACTGATCCGAGCGAGAGACCCAGACCGGGAGCACCGATGCCGGATCCTGCACAGTGGCTCTTCGCAGCCGACCTCGGGCGCACGGAGGCCGGGGCGGGCTTCAGCCGCTTTCTGCTCGATGCTTACGGGAGCCACCCTACGCTCTACGCGCTCGCCAGCGTCATTGCACTGCTGGCGGCCGGCACCTTGCTCGGGTGGCTGACCGAGGTAGCTCTGGCCCTCCTCGGATACGAGACGCAGAACGCAGACCACGTGGAATAGCGCTTCAGACGCCTCGCCATGGATGCATTCGAGACATTCCTGCCGTTCGTGGGCACGGACTTCAACGTCCTGATCCTCGTAGCGCTCGGGTTCGCCGTGGGTGTGCTGGCGGGCTTCTTCGGGATGGGCGGCGGCTGGGTGATAACGCCCGCCCTCTACAGCTTCGGCTTTCCCATGCAGCTTGCCATCGGCACGGGACTGGGCAGCATTACGGCCCAGGGCGCGCTCGCCACGATGAAGCATCGGAAGATGGGCAACGTGGACTACGTGCTGGGCGGGACGGTGGGGGCCTCGATGGTGTTGGGGGTAGAGGGCGGCAAGCGCGTGGTCAACCTGCTCGTGTCCATGGGCCTGGCCGGGACCGTGGTGGGCTGGATCTACGTGCCGCTCCTGCTGGCTCTGGCCGCGTACATCGCCCGGGACTGCTTGCTGGAGGCGCGCAGGCGTGCTGCCGCAACCGGCTCTGGGGGTTTTCCGAAGGACGCCGGCGGCAGGCGGAACGGGCGAGCGGGCAAGGGGAAGCTCTTCGCCATCGGGCCCTCGATTGCGCTGTCCAGTTGTGGGGTCGAGGTTTCGGTTGGCCTGCTGGTCGGGCTGGGGTTGCTGGTTGGATTCCTGGCCGGGCTGTTGGGCACGGGCGGCGGGTTCGCCCTGGTGCCGGCCTTCGTATATCTGATCGGCACGCCAACGCTGGTTGCCGTGGGGACCAGCCTGCTGTGCGTCCTGATCTCCGGCGCTTACGGCGCCTTCGCCTACGGGCGGCAGGGAAGCGTGGAAATCGTCGCCGTCCTGTGGATGCTGGCCGGGGCGGTCGTGGGGACCCAGCTCGGTGCCGCAGCCACCAGGTACGTGCGCGGGTACGGCATCCGCCTGCTCTACGCAGTGATGTTGCTGTTGGCTTCCAGCGGCCTGGTGATGAAGCAGCTCGGCGTGGTGCCGAACGCAGAGGGGGAGTCGCGGCTGGCCCCTCTGGTCATACTGGGAGGCGCCGCGTTGATGTGCGTGGTGATACTCGCGCGGATGGTCGGTGCGCTTGTGCGCGGACGCAGAGGCACACGGGGCGGCTGAAGCGTGCCTTCAGCGGACCGCTCTGCGGGCGGCCTCCGTAGCGGCGAACAGGGCCCCCTTGAGCGTGTCGCAGAAGGCGGCGCTGTCGCCGAACTCGCCCGCGTGCAGGGCCGGCCCGAACGAGATCGCGACCCGCGCCCAGGGCCTGGGGACCACGAACTCGTCCCAGCTTGAGAGGGTCCAGCATGGCCGCGCCGCCAGCCCGATGGGGTAGAGAGGCAGGCCGGAGCGCCTGGCCAGCAAGGCCGCCCCGGGCTGGACGGAGAACTTCGGCCCGCGCGGCCCGTCGGGAGTGATGGCCGGGCTCCAGCCCTTCTTGACCATGCCCAACGTGTCTCTGAGCATCCTGACGCTTCCGCGCGAGGTCGAGCCACGGACCGACGCGAATCCGAAGCGGTCCATCGCGTGGGCCACGTACTCCCCGTCCTGGCTCTCGCTGACCGGCACGCAGACCCGATAGCCGCGGAAGTGCGTGAGCATCGCCAGGATGTGCCGGTGCCAGAAGGCAACCATCGCCGGCGCCCGGCCCCGGCGGGTGCCGAGATGTGCGCCGGCCGGATCGACGACCCGGACGTCCCACGTAGCGTGGAGTGCCGTCAACAGGTCGGTCCCAAGCCGTCCGGCGAGCCAGAACTGCATCCTCTTGCGAAGGATGGGCATGGCCGTCTCCGCCGAGAGCACGAGGTGCTTCGGCAAGTCAGGAATCGGCATCTTCGGGCGGCTCGGCCGGCGCCTGCACTGCCGCCTGAGCCATGCCGGCTGCCCGCGCGGCGCTCAGGGCGCGGTAGCCCCGCACGCCGAGCCTGAGGCCGACCACGATCATCAGGGCCGCGAAGATGATCTGCAGGTGGGCGTTGGAAATGACCTGCTTGGCCCGGCTGCCGAGCTCAGCTCCGACCAGGCCGGCCGGCACGGCCATCGCCACCAGCCACCATTGGATGTCTTGTCCCATGTGCCACTGCTTCAGGGCGCCGTACAGCGCGACGGGCACGATGTAGGCCAGGGACGTGGCCGTGGCGATCTTGGGGTCAAGCACGAAGAGCAGGATCAGCATCGGGACCATGATCACTCCGCCCCCGATGCCCAGCAGAGCGCTTGAGAAGCCGGCGGTCAGGCCAACAAGGATGAAGGTGACATACTGCCACATGGCTTCCTCCGGTGTCCTGCGTGGCGTTTGAGTTCGCTTGAGGCTTGGATGGCACGTCGCGCAGGATACTGCGGTCCGGTCGGGCCTGTCAATCACATGGGGGACGGGCCGCCCCCGGGGGATCTGCGTTGTGCGTTCGTGCGGCGCGCGCTACAATACTGCAGGCGCGATCGGCGGCACGGCCGTGGCGGGTGGCGGATTGCCCGGCCGGTGCCGGTCGGTTCGGGTTTCGCCTTCGCTCTGAGGGGACGTGGTCAGCGATGGGCTTGAAGAGGGAACTGGGCCCCATCAGCGTCTTCGCCGTGGCTTCCGGCGCGATGATCAGCTCCGGCCTGTTCGTGCTGCCTGCGGTCGTGTTCGCCAGCGTGGGGCCCGGCGTGTCGCTGTGCTACTTGCTGGCTGCCGTGCTGCTCGTGCCGACGTTGCTGAGCAAGGGCGAGCTGATGACGGCGATGCCGAAGGCGGGGGGCGAGTATTTCTTCATCGACCGGAGCCTGGGCCCCGGGTTCGGCACGGCGGGCGGCGTGGCGGCCTGGGCGTCCGTGGCCTTCAAGAGCGCCTTCGCACTGCTGGGCATCGGTCTGCTGGCCGCCTACGTCTGGGGATGGGAGATGGGGGGCTGGCAGGTAAAGGCCGTGGCCTGCGGCGGCTGCCTGGTTTTCACGGGGCTGAATCTGATCGGGGTGAAGCACGTCGGCCGGCTCCAG
>CAYUDW010000022.1:5820-15245 GCA_964442595.1 uncultured candidatus Brocadiaceae bacterium | reverse complement strand
CTCGGCCATCGTCGTCAGCGTTCTCTACGTCGTGGTCGCATTCGTTACGGTGGGCGTGCTGCCCACTGCTGCGGAGCAGTGGCGAGCGGCGCCGCTCTCGCAGGCGGCTGAGATCATGTGGGGGCCGGCCGGGGCGCTGGCCCTCGGCGTCGCCGCCATCGCTGCGTTTCTGACGACGGCGAACGCCGGCATTCTGGCCGCCTCGCGGACCATGATGGCCATGGCTCAGGATGGGCTGCTGCCGCGGCCGTTCGGCTACGTCAGCGCGCGCCGGGGCACTCCGCCGTGGTCCATACTGCTCACCTCCGCATTCTTGTTGGCGGTCATACTCCTGCTTGATCTGGAGTTGTTCGTCAAGGCCGCTTCGGCCATGCGCATCGTCGTCTTCATGTTTGTGATGGTAGCCGTGGTCCTGATGCGCGAGAGCCGTATCCCTACCTATCAACCCACCTGGCGGTCGCCCGGCTATCCGTGGGTACAGATCGTCGGTGTGCTGTGCTATGTCTTCCTGCTGGTCGAGCTGGGCAGCCTGGCGCTGGCCGTCACCGCTGTGATCATGGGTGCCGGCATCGCCTGGTTCGCCCTGTACGCGAAGGTGCACGTGATGCGCGAGTCGGCGCTCATCAGGCTGGCTGCCCGGCTGGCGCGGACGGACTTCGAGGATCACGATCTGGAGGCCGAGCTGGCCCGCGTCGCGCGAGAGCGGGACCAGAAGACGCTCGATCGGTTCGATCAGCTCATTGAGAAGTGCACCATGCTGGACCTGTCCGAACCGGTCAGCCGGGGGGATCTGTTCCGAATCGTCGCGGAGAACCTGGCCCCCAGACTGGCTCGCCAGGCGGAAGAGGTGCGGCAACTCCTTGAGCGGCGGGAAGCCCTGTCCTCGACCGTCATCCGGCCCGGCCTCGCCATTCCGCACCTGATCGTCGAGGGCCTGGAGTCATTCGAGGTTCTGCTGGTGCGCAGCCGGCAGGGGATCGCCTTCGAGGAGGGGGAGCATCCGGTCCATGCGGTATTCGTTCTGGCCGCTTCGCCGGAAGAGCGCAACTTCTACCTGAAGGCGCTTGTGGCCGTCGCCGAGATCGCGCAGGAGGAGGGCTTCGATCAGAAGTGGCTGGCCGCCAGCAGCGCGGAGGCGCTCCGCGAGGTGGTGCTGGCAGCCGAACGCCGCCGGGAGCCCGGACAGGATGACTGACCTGCCGGGGATACCGGGCCCTGAACCGCGCCTAACCGGCCCGCGGCCGTCGGACCAGCCGGCCGCGTAGGTACCCCACCCCGGCCAGCAGCCACCATGGCACGCCCAGCAATAGCACGGGCAGGGCGTAGACCCAGCCGCGCGGCCGCCGCAGAGCACGCGCCGCGCCTCGCACACACGTGTAGGCGATCAGGAGCAGGTACGAGCCCGTCAGCGCCCCGAGCCAACACCACTGGCGGATGATTGCGGGGTGCATCTCCCTGCCGAACAGCTCCGGCCACCAGCCACCCCGGATCGTCAGGACTACCGCCGCGTACGCGATGAAGTTCGCAATTGCCGCCGGGCACTCCCAGCGCAGCAAGGGGACCCGCAAGGACAGAAACCACCCCCAGATGAACAATGCGATGCTGACAATGACGGCGGCCGGCAGGCTCAGAACGGCGACTGGCAGCAGTGGCAGCGAGAGCAAGGCGGCCGCCAGCACGCCGCTATTCAGCCAGCACAGATTGTGGAGCCGGTCCAGCAAGGCATCGGTGCGGCCGTAGTCGAGGGCCTTCGCCATCACCTTGCCCAGGCGTCTGCGGTCCTCAGGCGCATTGTAGCCGGCGACGGCGTCGTCGCTCAGCACGATTGAGTAGCCTGCCTCGGCGGTCTTGATGGAAAGGGCGATGGCCTGACCCGACGCAGTGAGGCCCTCCAAGGCCAGGTAGTCCACGTTGGCTGCCACGCTTGCCCTGTAAGCATCGCACAGGTAGCTGACCACCTGCTCCCGGCCCGGGCTCTTGCCGGGGCTGCGTCTCTGGCGCGGGTCTATTGTGTCCAGCAGACGGGCCGCCAGACCGGGCTCGGACCGGTCCAGTTCGTAGCACTGGCTCACGACGGCCCCCACCTGCTCATCCTCAAAGGGGGCGACCATGTTCCTCATCCAGCCATCGCCCACGGGAACGCAATGCGGCATGAGCAGGATTCTGAACTGCCCGCGGGCGGTCCGCATCCCGCTGTCCACCAGGCGCGCCAGCGTGGAGGGCTCGCGCTCGCGGATCACTCGGACACCTTTGGTGCGCGTGGGAAGCGAGGCAGCATCGGCGGCGCCGGGAGCACATACGACGATGACTTCCTTGTTCGGGAAGTCCTGGCGGACCACTTTCTCCAGGCACTGACCGAGCGAATGGGAGCCCGGCACGACCGGGATAACGACCGACACCAGGGAGTTCTCGATCGACTGCATGGGGCCTGAGTTCAAGTGCGTGGTAGTGAGATTCGCCGGGCGATATTGTGCCAAGAACGGGGCGGCTGTCAAATGAGATGGCGCCGGCGGTCCGGGGCATGCGGGCTGGCCAGGGCCTGGCCGGGCGTGGCGAAAGTTGCGGTGGGGCCGGTCGCGGGCTCCCTTCGTGGGGGGCGACGCCGGAGCCTTCGGCTTGTCTGGAGTCTGTCGATTGGCTAGAATGCTGAGTTCAGTTCCTGGAAAGGAGGCCGGTCAAGTGCTGTATGCCGTGTTGGCGGACATCCATGGGAACCTGGAGGCCCTGATGGCGGTCCTGGGCAGGATTGACGAGGCTGATCCCGACCGGCTCATCTGCGTGGGAGACCTGGTCGGCTACGGCGCCAATCCTGCCGAATGCATCAGAACGATCCGTGCGCGGGAGCCCATCGCCGTTGCCGGCAACCACGACTGGGCCGCCGTAGGCAAGCTCAGCACCGCCTACTTCAACGCCGATGCGCGCGACTCAATAGAGTGGACCGTCAGTCATCTTTCCCAGGACGAACTGGAATACCTCAGCCTGCTCGAACTCGTTCAGGTCGCCGACGACGTGACGGTCGTCCATAGCAGCCCGTCCTTCCCCGACTACTTCGACTACCTGCAGACGCTCTATGACGTGCGCCTGGCCTTCGATCACATGGATACGATGATCTGCTTCATCGGTCACTCGCACGTGCCGGTGATGTTCAAAGACTCGACGCCCATCACCTACTTCACCGACAAGGCCGAGTTCAGGATCCCCGATGGGAACCGGGCCATCATCAACGTGGGCAGCGTGGGGCAGCCGCGGGATATGAACCCCCGCGCCTGCTATGTGCTGTACGACAGCGACGAGCACGTGGTGACCATGCACCGGCAGGAATACGATGTCCAGGCCGCTGCCGAACGGATGATGGATGCGGGCCTGCCTGCCACGAATGCCGCCCGCATTGTGGTGGGCCGATAGTGCGATCAGGATGCTGAGAGGCGGTTCCTGACGACCTCTTCCATGACCTGCCGCGGCGCCTCCTTGCCTGTCCACAGCTCGAACTGCTCGGCCCCTTGATTCACGAACCATGCCAGGCCGGATGCCGTGACCGCACCGGCCTCCTCGGCCTCCCGCAGCAGACGCGTGCGGACCGGGTTGTAAACGGAATCGAAGACAACCATCCCCTCATGCAGCATGGCGGCAGGGATGGGGGCATCGTCCACGCGCGGCCACATCCCCACGGAGGTCGCGTTGACCACTACGTCGGGCGCGCACTCCTGCACCTGGTCCAGTCCGCAGAATGCGGCGCCGAGTTCCTCTGCAAGCTTCTCGCCTCTTGAGACCGTCCTGTTGGCGATGGTCAGCTTGCCCACCTTCCGCCGGAGCCCGTGGGCTATGGCGCGCGCGGCACCGCCTGCGCCGACAATCAGCACGCTCCGCTCCGACAGGGGGGATAGGCCCGCCCTCTGCGCCGCCTCCTCGATCGCCGCCACGGCGGCCGCCACGTCCGTATTGAAGCCGGAACGGCGTCCGTCCCGGATCAGCACCGTGTTCACTGCGCCGATGGCTGCGGCGAGCTCGTCCACCTCGTCCATCAGGCCAAGCATGGTCTCCTTATGAGGGATCGTTACGCTGAGCCCCTTCAGGTCAAGCGGCTCGAACCCCGCCAGGAAAGTCCGGCAATCTTTGACCTTGAACGGCAGATAGACCGCGTCCAGGCCGGTGGCTTCGAACGCCGCGTTGTGGATGGCCGGGCTCATGCTGTGGGCGACGGGGTTGGCGACGACGCCGTAGACGGCCGTGCTCCTGCCCATGCGGGGTAACCTGTACATCGACAGCATCCGGTCATAGGGCACCTGTCCCGGAGCGGAGCCCTCGCCCTCTGCCAGACTGGCGTAGGTCAGGAAGGCGCCGAACTTCGGGGCCAGTATCCGGCTCGCCACGCCCTCCTCGCCCATGCTCAGGGCAATGACCGGCGCGTCCGCGGCGTGGAGCTCGATCAGCTCGAGGACGCGCGGCACCTCGGCCACGTCGTTTGCTTTGACGGCGATCTTGGCCACGTCGGGGCCGGTGTCCAGGATTCTTCGGAACACCGCCCTCAGGTCGTCGGGCGTGCCCTCGAAGTCGTGGTGGGACACGATCCTGCCGCAGCCCCCGGGCAGGCTGCCCAACTCGGCAGTCGCGTCCAGCTCTACGTCCACGTAATCGGCGCCCAGCTCGGCCGCCCTCCTCAACGTGGCCAGTCGGGGCCCTTCGGGTCCCCGGCATCGTCCCCCCTGACGGACCGGCCGGTTGGTGACGATTATGGGCCGATCCTTCGCCCGGCAGATGCGTTCCAGGTCGACCGATCCCATCAGGTCGAGGCGCAGTTCGACGATGTCGACGCCCTGCGGCAGTGCGTGCATGGCGGCCAGGGCCGCTTCCGTGTCGTTCTGGGCAAGTGGGACGCAGAGCTTCGTCACAGCGGTCTCCCTTCGGCTGCGGTGCCTTCGGTCGGCGGTCGGCGATTATACTGGCGCTGCCGCGTGGATGCACCCGCCGGGGCCCATCGCTTGAGTTGGGCGGACTAAAATGATATCATTCACCGGTTCTGCCTGAGCCGATCAGGGGCGTACCGAAGGCCTTCCGCAGTCGGCCGTTCGGGTCCTTTCGAACGCCGTAGTCCCCTTTTCTCCTCCGCGGAGTGAATGTCCGAATCATGTCTGGCCGAATGACTAAGTGGATCCTGTTCGTCGTACTGCCGCTGTTGTTTGCCCTCTACGCCAGCTACCCGCCGGTCGGCACGAAGGTGGAGGAGCGGCTGGTGAAGAAGGTGGCCGCGCGCACTCCCGAACAGGCCGCCGCCAACGGCGTGGCAGTGGGCGAGCAGTACGTCGAGAGCGAGGAGGTGGTCTGGCGCCGGTTCCTGCCGCTTGCGTTGGGCGAGCGCGAGAAGGAGACCGAGGTCGTCGAGCGGCCGGACGAAGACACCATTGTCGAACGGCAGACGACGCGCGTGCGCGGCCGCGTCAAACTCGGGCTCGACGTGGCGGGGGGCACGGAGCTGCTCTACGAGCTCAAGCCGCAGAAGGGGCAGAGCCTGACCGGCAAGGTCGCCGACACGATCGAGATCCTGAAGAAGCGCATCGATCCCAGCAACGTCAAGGAAATCCCCATCCGGGCGCTGGAGCATGACAGGATCCTGATCCAGATTCCGCAGGCGACCCCGGCCGAGGTCGAGCGCGACAAGAAGCGGCTGAAGGAGATGGGCAAGCTCGAGTTCAAGCTCGCCGTGCCCCGGAGCGGGGCCGAGGCCAAGTTCGCCCGCTTGTACGAGGAGGCCGAAGCGGGCCAGATCCCCGAGGGCTACACCAAGATGCATCTGGAAGGGGATCCTTCCAAGGAATACTACCTGGTTCAGAAGGGCGAGCCGCCGATAACGGGCGAACGGCTCGCCGCCAGCAAGCTGCAACCGACCACGGACCAGTGGAGCCGGCCGGCCGTCGGGTTCCAGTTCGACAGCATCGGCGCGCGTCAGTTCGCCAACCTCACCGAGACCAACCGCGGCCGGGCGCTGGCTATCATCCTGGACGGCATGCTGAAGAGCGCGCCCACCATCCAGGAACGCATCTTGGGCGCAGGCCAGATCACGGGCGACTTCACGCAGGAACAGGTCAACGACATGCTCAATATCCTGCGCTCCGGCAGCCTGCCCATGGACATCGAGCTGCTGCAGGAGAGCACCGTCGGGCCGCAGATAGGCCGCGATTCGATCCGCCGGGGCCTGGAGGCCCTGGCCGTCGCCGGCTTGCTGGTCCTGATCTTCATCGGCATCTACTACATGCGCTGCGGCATGGTGGCGGACGCGGCCCTGATCTTCAATCTTGTCCTTCTCGTGGGCGTGCTCTGCGTGCTCGGGGCCGCATTGACCCTGCCCGGCATGGCCGGCATCCTGCTGACGGTGGGTATGGCGGTCGACGCGAACGTCCTGATCTTCGAACGCATTCGCGAGGAATCCGCGGAGGGCAAGGGCCTGCGCGTGGCGCTGCGCAACGGCTACGACCGCGCCTTCACGACCATCATAGACGCGAACGTGACGACGCTGCTTACGGCTGTCATCCTTTATCTGATCGGCACGGGCCCGGTGAGGGGGTTCGCCGTCACCCTCTCGTTCGGCATCTTGCTCAGCATGTTCACGGCCCTGGTGGTGACGCGGCTGGCGTTCGAGACGATGATCGAGAAGGGCTGGCTGCACGAGTTCAAGATGCTGTCGCTCGTGGGCCGGTCCGCGGTCGGCTTCTCACGTATCCGCAAGCCCGCTTATCTCATGTCGGTGGCCGTCGTAGTCGTCGGGATCGGCGCGTTGGCCCTGCGCGGCTCTCGGCTGTACGACATCGACTTCACGGGCGGATTGCTCATTCAGTTGTCCCTGGCCGAGCCGACGCCCGTGCCCGAGGTGCGTTCGCGACTTGCCGAGAGCGGCTTCCCCGACGCGGAGGTCCAGGGCATCCGCACGGCGAGCGCTGCTGGCGAGGGGCTCACCGAGTTCGGCGTCCGCGTGAAGGGCGCCGGGGTGGAGAAGCTCAGAGAGACGCTTCTGCCCAAGGTCGAAGCCGGGCTGTCCGCTGCGGGACTTTTCGGCGAGGGATCCTCCCTTAAGGCCACTTCGGACGGCCGCGGCCTTGAGCTTGCGTTGGCGGAACCCGTTGAGGAAGCGGACCTGCGTTCGGCGTTGGGCGAACTCGTCGCCGCCGACGAAGCGGGTGGCGCGGGTAACATCGGCACGATCGTGCCGGATGAGACCGTTCGGGGCACAGAGGTGCTGGTAGGCTTGCAGGAGGTGTCCGTCCTGGCCGAGCGCAGAGAGCTATGGAACCGAGCGTTGCGGGCGCTGGCGTGGGCCGGGCTGGCGGGCACCGACTACGGCATCCTTCGGTGCGAGCTAAAGGAGGCCGCCGCCGGATCCGAGCTGGAGCTTGTGTTGGACGGTCCGGTGCAGGTGGAGCTGCTGGAGGCCGAGTTGGACAGGCGCCAGTTCCCCCAGATCGAGGCGGTCCCCGAGGGGGAGGATGGCACTGCCTTCAGGCTGCGCGCGGAGGGCGATGACCTGGAGCAATTCCAGAGGGAGTTCCCCGAGGGAACCACGCTCACCAGCGTTCCCCGCGCTCAGATCGACGGACTGGAGATAGCGGCCACGCTGTCGAAGGAGTTCTCCGAGCAGGACATCCGGGCCTTGCTCGAGAAGGCGGGAATCCCCACGACCCACATTGTCCTGATGGGTGCTCCGAGCGAGCGGTTCCGCTTGAACCTCAGCTACGAGCCCGTCCGGGAGAGGATCGAGGGCGCTTTTGCTGATCTGGCCCGTCGGGCCGGCGGCGCCAGGTTCGAGCCCGTCGCGGACGACGCCGCGGCCGGGGAGGCCGTGCGCGTGAAGATGACGCTGGACGAGCCCATGGCCTTCGCCGACGTCAGGCACTACATCGAGGAGGCGGACATCGGGCCGTACGCCGAGGAGTTGGTCGTGGGACGGGATGGCTACGCGCCCGACGTCCTGGTCAGCGAGCTGACGCTCCGGATGCCCCGCGACCGGGCGGCTGAGATACAGGAGCGCATCGGGCAGGCGCTGGCCGAGCCCCGGGTCGTGGAGAAGGTCGTCAGCATCGGCCCCACGGTGGCCGAGGAGATGCAGGGCAGGGCGCTGCTGGCCGTCATCTTCGCCTCGGTCATCATCGTCCTCTACGTGGCGGTCCGCTTCCACGCGTTCCGGTTCGGCGTCGCTGCCGTGATCGCGCTCATTCACGATATCATCATCACGGCCGGCCTGGTCGCGCTGGCCGACTGGAGCGGCGTCATGGGCGACGTGAAGATCAGCCTGGCCACGCTCGCCGCCTTCCTCACCATCATGGGCTATAGCCTGAACGACACCATCGTGGTCTTCGACCGCATCCGCGAGAATATGGTAAGCCTGGGCCGCAAGGTCGTCGGCGCCGACCTGATCGATCTGAGCATCAACCAGACGCTCAGCCGCACCATCCTGACGTCCATGACGACGCTCATGGTCGTCGTGGTGCTCTACCTGGTCGGCGGGCCGGTGCTGCAGGGCCTGGCGTTCACGCTCATCATCGGCGTGGTCGTCGGGACTTACTCCAGCATGTTCATCGCCAGCCCCATCCTCCTCGACTGGGCCGGCCTCGTTTCGGGCACACGCGTGTTCTTCAAGGTCGTCTTCCTTCCCGTGAGGCTCCCCTTCAAGCTGATCGGCATGCTGCTGGGCGGGCGAACGTGAGCGCACGCAGCTTCCGCTCGTCTGCGAGTCTGCGATGAAGGCCCCCACCTGCGGCGTCATATTCGACATGGACGGCGTCCTTGCGGACACCGCCCGCGCCCACTTCGAGAGCTGGCTGGCCGTCGGCCGGAAGTGGAACGCGCGGATAACGTGGGAGGATTTCGAGCGCACTTTCGGCCGGCCGAACCACCAGATCATTCCCGAGATGCTGCACCGCGAAGTCCCCGAAGCGGAGCTCAAGGAGATCGACCGCTTCAAGGAGGCGGCCTTCCGCGACATCATCCGCCAGGAGCTTGAGCCGCTGCCCGGGGTGGTGGAGCTGATCCGGGAGCTTCACGGCGCCGGATTCCGCCTGGCCGTCGGCTCTTCAGGACCGCGGGAGAACATCGACCTCGTGCTGGACGTCGCGGGCGTCGCCCGCTACTTTGGCGCCGTGGTCAGCGGATGGGACGTGCAACGCGGCAAGCCCGATCCGGAGGTCTTCCTGAAAGCGGCGGCCGGCATCGGCGTCGAGCCCCGCAACTGCCTCGTCATCGAGGACGTGCCGGCCGGCATCCAGGCCGCCCACGCCGCGGGCATGAAGTGCGTGGCCGTGACGACCACACACGAGGCGAGTGCGCTCGCCGCCGCTGACCGCATCATGGACGGCCTCACCGAACTCACCGTCCAGGACGTGAAGTCCATGCTGGGGCGGGGATGAGGGCCTCGCGAGGGGATGCCCCCGAGACCGTGG
>CAYUDW010000022.1:0-5720 GCA_964442595.1 uncultured candidatus Brocadiaceae bacterium | reverse complement strand
GTCCATGCTGGGGCGGGGATGAGGGCCTCGCGAGGGGATGCCCCCGAGACCGTGGCGGGGTTCACCCGGTCTGCTCCGCGGGCGGTTCGGCCGTGCGGTAGACGCCGAGGCCCCGATAGCGACGGTACCGCGCTTCGAGAAGCTGCTCCGTAGGGATCTGCCTTAGCTCGTCAAGCGTTCCCGAGAGGTAGCGGTCCAGCTCGCGCGCAGTGGCCTGCGGGTCGCGGTGGGCCCCTCCGACCGGCTCCGGGATGATGGTGTCGATGATGCCGGCTTCGAGCAGGTTCTGCGCCGTCAGCTTCATTGCATCGGCGGCCTGGGGCGTGTTCTCGCTCGCCTCCTTGGGGTCCTTCCAGAGAATGGCCGTCAGGCTCTCGGGCGATATGACGGCATAGTAGGCATTCTCGAGCATCGCGAAGCGGTCGCCCACGCCGATCCCCAGCGCCCCGCCGCTGCACCCCTCGCCCGTGACCACAATGACGATAGGAACGGCCAGCCCTGCCATGGTGAAGATGTTCTCCGCGATGGCCATCGCCTCGCCGCGTTCCTCGGCGTCCAGGGCGCAAGCGGCGCCCGGGGTGTCTATGAGGCAGACGACGGGCAGGCCGAACTTCTCGGCCAGCTTCATCTTGCGCAGCGCCTTGCGGTAGCCCTCCGGCTGGGGCATGCCGAAGTTGGCCGCGATCTTCTCTTTCGTCTCGCGGCCTTTGCGCACGGCGACGATCATCACCTGATGCTCGTCCAGCCTTCCCAGCCCGGTCATGATCGCGTGGTCGTCACGGAAGCACCGGTCCCCGTGCAACTCCAGGAAGTCCGTGAACACCATCTCGACAAAGTCCGTCGGGTGCGGGCGGAGGGGATGACGGGCCAGCAGGACCCGTTGGTAGGCGGTCAGGTTCTTGAAGGTCTTGCTGAGCAGCCGCTCGCGCTTGCGCTCGAGCTTCTCGATCTTCCCGCTCAGGTCCTCGTGCTCGGCGGCGGCCCGCTCCGTCAGCTCGCGGATCTGCTTCTCGACCTCGAGGATGGGCCGCTCGAAGTCGTAGGCGAACCGGTCCTGATTGGAGTTCTTGGCCAAGCTCTCGGCTTCCCGAACAGCCCCCGTAGTGACGCCCGGCGACCATTGTAGCCGGGGGCCCGTTTTGAATCAAGCCGGGCAGACCTGTATAATCCCCGGCCGTCAGCTTCTTCACCGGCCTTCGGCGGCGTCCCTCGCGCCCGGCGCGAGGTCCCCATCCTCTCGGGAGACGAGCGTGGCCTTCACCGACCGGGACCGCCAGTTCATGCGGAGGGCGCTCTCGCTCGCCGAGCAGGGCAGGGGCTTCGTCGAGCCGAACCCTCTGGTGGGTGCCGTGGTCGTGAAAGACGGGCGCGTCGTGGGAGAGGGCCGTCACGAGCGGTTCGGCGGGCCCCACGCGGAAGTCTTCGCGCTCCGGGAGGCAGGGCAGGAGGCCGACGGCGCGACCCTCTACGTCACCCTCGAACCGTGCGATCACGAGGGCAAGACGCCGCCCTGTGCGCCGCTGGTTGCGGACTCGGGCGTCCGACGCGTGGTCATTGCGGTGCTCGATCCCACGGCCCAACGGCCACGGGGAGGCGTTGGTCTGCTGGAGAAGCGCGGACTTGTCGTCCAGACCGGCCTCTGCCGCGAGGAAGCAGTCCGGCTGAACGCCGGTTTTTTCAAGCTGGCCTCGACGGGTCGCCCCCTCGTGATTGCCAAGTGGGCGATGACGGCCGACGGGAAGATCGCCACCCGCACGGGCTCGTCTCGTTGGATCAGCTCGGCGGAGGCGCGTCGGCTCGTGCATGAGCTGCGGGGCTGCGTCGACTGCATCATCGTGGGGGCGCGCACCGTGGCCAGGGACGATCCGCTCCTGACGTGCCGGGATGCCGAGCGGAGGCGCATCGCCGCGCGAGTCGTTCTGTGTGGGGCGCGGCTGCCGGAGCCCGGCTCCCGGCTGGTGCGGACGGCGCGCGAAGCCCCCGTCATCCTGGCCTATCCCCGGGGCCGGGAGCCGGCTGTTCTCCAGAGCCTGGTGGACGCCGGTTGCGAAGGGCTGCCCGTCGCGGAAGCAGCCCCGGGGCGCATCGGCATCGAGGACTTGCTCGATGAACTGGGCCGGCGCCGAATGACCAACGTGCTGGTCGAAGGCGGAGCAGAGACGTTCGGCGCCTTCTTCGACGGCGGACTGGTGGACCGGGCAATGGTCTTCGTCTCGCCTCTGGTGGTGGGCGGGACCGACGCGACGACGGCCGTCGGTGGGCTCGGGGTCGTCGATGTCGCGGATGGCCTCGCGCTGAAGCACTGCCGCACCCGGTGCGTCGGTCCTGACGTTCTCATCGAGGGATGGGCCGCAGATCCCCTGTCCTGGGCTTCCTAGCGAAGGCTTGAGCGTGTCATGAACGCGGGCGAAGTGCTCATCCAGATCTACGAAACGCTGCGGGGCGCCTACGGCCACCGCGGCTGGTGGCCGGGCGAGACGCCGTTCGAGATCATGGTCGGCGCCGTGCTCACGCAGCGGACCAACTGGCGAAACGTGGCAAAGGCCATCGACGCGCTCAGGTCCGCAGGCGTCATGGAGCCGGCCGCCCTGTCCCGGGTCGACCTGGTTCGCCTGCAGTCGCTGGTGCGGCCTGCCGGTTACTACCGCCAGAAGGCGGCACGCCTGAAACGGCTGGTGGACTGGCTGATCGAGCGGACCGGGGGCGATCTGGAGCGGATGCAGGACGCCGCGACGGAGGACCTGCGGGAAGAGCTGATCACCCTCAAGGGCATCGGGCCCGAGACGGCGGACAGCATCCTGCTCTACGCCCTCGGCAGGCCGGTCTTCGTGGTCGATGCGTACACGAAGCGCGTCACCGTGCGGCATGGCCTCATTCACGAGACGTGCACCTACTTCGAGTTGAAGGAATTGTTCGAGTCGAACCTGCCCCGAGACGTCGAGCTTTACAGGGACTACCACGCCCAACTGGTCGAGGTGGGCAAGAGGCAGTGCCGGACAAAGCCCCGCTGTGCGACCTGTCCCCTGCATCCGGTGCTGGGCGATCCGATCGAGGCCGAGGGATTCTGATCCAGGGCCTGGCGGCAGATGGGCTTCCTCAGACCTTGAACGAAGCGGCGGGCTTGAAGTAGAATCTTGCATGGCGTCATCTGAAACAGCCCGGGAGTGGACCGTTCCTTCCTCCTGTGCGGGGCGGTGTGAGATGGGGGAAGGCGTCCGGTGAGCTGAGCGGCCACTCCGGCGCAGAGAGGCAGGGCCGACATGCCTTCGGTCAAGTGCCCGTACTGCGACAATGAGTTCGAATGGACGAAGTCCATGGGGGAGAGCCGCGTCCAGTGCCCCCTCTGCAATAAGACGATGGCCATCGTGCGCAAGCAGAAGAAGGCGGGCACGGACCTGCAGCCCAGGGCAATCACCGCATGGGGCACGGACGGTTTCGGCAGCGAGAAGACGCGCGCCGAGTACGGCGAGATCAAGAAAGGCGACGTGCTGGGCGGATTCCGTATCGAGGAGATGATCGGTGCGGGCGCAATGGCCGTCGTCTATCAGGCGACCCAGCTCTCCCTGGACCGGCGCGTCGCGCTGAAGATCCTGCCCAAGGAGTTTGCGCAGAAGGAGTCCTTCGTTCGCCAGTTCGACAGCGAGACCGACCTGCTTGCCTCGCTGAACCATCCCAACATCGTGACCATCATCGACCGCGGACGCGCGGACGATACGTACTTCTTCGCCATGGAGTACGTCGAGGGCACGACTCTTGGCGAATTGCTCAGCGCCGGAGAGCTGGACGAGGAGTTCTTCCTGCGCATCATGGAGCAGTCCGCCGAGGCCCTCGAATACGCGCACTCCAAGGACATAATCCACCGGGACATCAAGCCTGCCAACATCATGCTGAACGACCAGGGCATGGTGAAAGTGGCGGACTTCGGCGTGGCCGGGCTGCTGGCCGAGGCGCGTGCGGAATCCGGCGGCAAACGGCGCGTGATGGGGACCCGCGGCTACATGGCGCCGGAACAGGAAATAGACGTCAGGCGCACTGACGCGCGCAGCGACATCTTCTCGCTGGGGGCGGTCATGTACAGGGCGCTGACGGACAAGGTCCCCGATCATCTGCCCCCCGTCCCGCCCAGCCGGCTCAATCCGGAGATCGACCCGCGTCTGGACAAGCTCGTGCTGAAATGCCTCGAGATAACCCCGGATCGCCGCTACCAGAGCGCGCCGGAACTGCTCGAGGCCATTCGCAGCTTCCAGCGGGAGTTCACCCACGCCTGGGAGGTCTGCCCCCAGTGCAAGAAAGAAAACCCCGTGACGCAGAAGACGTGCGTGCACTGCGGGGCCGACCTGTCCGAGCTGTTCGACGTCTGCCCGGAATGCGGCGCGGAGAACCGCATAGACGTGGAGGTCTGCATGGGCTGCGGCACAAGCCTCAGCCAGTTGCGTCAACGGACCTCCGTCTGGATTAGCAGGACCGAAGAGGGAGCCCGAGAGCTGGCGGTGCGCCACGAGTACGAGGATGCCATCAAGGAACTTCAGCCCGTCCTGGGCGTCAAGGGCAAGGTATTCCGGCGCGCCAGGGAGAAGGCCGAGCGGCTCATCAGAAGCTACAATGCGGAGAGAGCGAAGTACTACAAGGAGCGGGTGGAAGAGGGCAAGCGCCTCGCCGGGCAGGGCGACCTTACCAAGTCCCTCGAGACACTTGAGCCGATCCCGGAGGAGTTCGCCCTTCCCGCTCACCTTCCGGACTTCATCGGCAAGGTCACGTCCCGCATGGAGGTGGCCAGGCGGATGCTGTCTGCCGTCTCGCAGCTTCTGGAGGAGCGCAATTGCGATGAGGCCCAGAAACTGATCGATAACATCGCGACGGTCTGGGTGGACTGCGCGGGGCTGGCCGAGGCCCGCACCCAACTGGCGCAGGCGCGCGAGACGGAGCAGATGCTCGACTACGAACTGACCGAGGTGCAGCGCCACCTGGAAAGCGGCCAGTTCGCCGAGGCCCGTAAGGCGTTGGAGTTCGCCCGGAGCACCATGCCGGACAACCCGCGCGTCCGGCAGCTCGAAGACGCCATAGAGCGGGGGGAGAAGGTCGCCCTCGTCAAGAAAGTCTTCGCCCGCGGCAAGGCGGCTTTCGACAAGGGCGACGTAGTGGGGGCCGTGGGCATCTGGCAGGAGGCGCGCGAACTGCTGCCCGAGGGGGATCAACTCCGCCAGAGCATACAGAAGAGCATTGACGCCGCTCAGCAGAAGCTGCAGGCCGAAACGCGCGCCAAACGAGAAGCAGCCGCCCGCGCGCAGGCCGAGGCCGAGGCCGCCGCGCGCAAAGCCACCAAGCGGCTGGCCATCATCCTGACCGTCATCGTGGCGGCCATACTGATGGTCGGTGCCGTCATCCTCTACTTCATGTTCGCGTACTAGGCTTCCCTGCCCGAGCACGGCACGGCGGACTTCTTGACACCCGAGCCCGGCCGCCTGTAAGATGGGCTGCAGGTGGCGGAGTAGCTCAGTGGTAGAGCAGGGGATTCATAAGCCTCGGGTCGGGGGTTCAAATCCCTCCTCCGCTACCAGCCCCCTTCCTTTGGTGGTCGCGTTTGCCCACGTTCTCGGCAGGAGTGCGGCGGCTTTGTTCCCTGACGGGGGTGGCGGGGGTGCTGTCAGATTGACAGTCAAAGGGGATATGACCTGACGGCGCTGTCGGAATGACAGAAGGCCGTCGGGCTCTCCGCACAG
>CAYUDW010000021.1:14952-26404 GCA_964442595.1 uncultured candidatus Brocadiaceae bacterium | reverse complement strand
AGGGGCACTCTGATCCCTCCCTCGTAGAGGGATCCCTTGCCGCTCCTGAACTTCGCGCCCGGGCCCGCGCAATAGGGCTGGCCCCAGTCGCCATTGTCACTGGAGAAGACGACCACCGTGTCCTCTGCAAGCCCCTGAACGTCTATCTCTTTGAGCACTTTCCCGACGGCCTCATCCAGACTGGCGATCAGCGCCACATATCGCCGACGGAATGGGCTGAGGTGCTGGAACCTGTCCAAGTACCTGTCCGGCGGCTGGAGGGGCCCGTGAGGAGCATTGAACGGCAAGTATAGGAAGAAGGGCCGTCCCTTCGCCTTTGCTGATCCGATGAACTCCACGGCCCTGTCCACAAACCAGTCCGTCAGGTACGGGTAGATCATCAGCCAGGATGAAGACGATGTCCGGGCCCTTCGCCTCGGGCCTCGACCTCGTCGTCTCCGCCAGGCCACGCGCGCCGGGCATGGCCGCGCGCAGGGCAACTGCCCCCAGCCCCTGCAAAGCCCGCCTTCTGGTTATCGTTGCCATCTGAAAGGGGCTCAATCCGGGGACCTCTCAACCGTCGCCTCGGGCCGTCTGCCGTGCGTTGCGGGCGCGTATCGCCAGGCTGAGCAGGAAGATCAGGAAGCCCAGCATGCTGAATCCGGCCGAGACGAAGAAGGCCCACTTGCTGCCGAACGCATCCCAGATGGCGCCGAACATGATCGAGGCAGGCACCAGCGCCAGCCCGATGCCCGTGTTGAATATGCCGTAGGCCGTGGCGCGGTTGTCCGCCTCGACCAGGTCCGCGATGTAGGCCCTCAGTATGCCGTCCGACAGGCCGTAGTAGATGCCGTACGCGCCAAACAGCACCCAAACCATCCAGAGCTCGGTTGATACGCCGAACAGCAGGTAGACGATCGAGTAGTAAATGAAGGAAACCACGATGACGGGGGCGCGCCCGACCCGGTCGGAAAGCGAGCCGAAGATGGGCGAGGAAACCGAGCAGAATATGTTGTAGAGGATCCATATGGCCGGGATCATGGCGACCGTCAGCCCGGCATCCTTCGCCTTGAGGATCAGGAAGACGTTCGAGGCGTTGCCCAGCGTGAACACGATTGAGGAAACCAGAAATATCAGGAACCCGGCGCTTTTCAGGCCGTTGGCGGTCCCGTCCTGCTTCCTGGCGACTTCGCGCGCCGTCTCCTGCGCGAACGGAACGAAGATCAGCGCCAACGCCGCGGGGATGAACGAGAAGAGAAACACCAGCCTGACCGGGCTCTCGCTGTCGCGGAACAGGTGCAAGACCAACAGCGCCAGCAACGGCCCGCCCACGGCGCCGAGCCGGTCCATCATCCTGTGGAGGCCGAACGCCTTGCCCTTCTTGTCCGGGCTGATGGAGGTGGAGATGAGCGCGTCGCGCGCGGGCGTTCGGGCGGCCTTGCCGACGCGGTCGGCAAACCTGACGCCCAGCACCGGCGGCCACGACTGGGCGAAGAACAGAAAGGGCTTCGAGACCGCCGAGAGGCCGTAGCCCAGATAGATGAATACCTTCCGCTTGCCCACCTTGTCCGACCAGCGCCCGAACACCGTTCGCAGCAGCGAGGCCGTGCTCTCGGCGATGCCCTCTATCAGCCCGATGATGCTCCTTGACACGTGCATATCCGCCAGGAACGCCGGCACCAGCGGGTAGATCATCTGGCTGGACAGGTCGGTGAAGAGCGAGACCATGCCGAGGAAGAAAACATTCCTGGCGCCGGGCCGCGCCTGCTCCTTCTCGCTCATCTCCTCCCCTCTTGCGCGGCAGCTTCACCTCAGGAAATGCGCCCCGGCCAGCACACCCGGAGCGCGTAAGCGGCAGAGCCCTGACGCAAGGGACTGACCAGCGGGACGGGGCGGCTCGCAGGACCTGCGATCAGGCCGGTTCCCCCGGGCGCCCTTGCTCCGCCTCAGCGCCCGCCTCGACCACTTCGCCGCCCATGTGCTCGATCAGCCCGACGTACTGTGGGTCGATGCGCACGGTCAGCTCGATCATTGCCCCTACGCACTGCTGCTCCAGCACGTGGCCGGTCTCGTGCAGGAAGGATTGCAGGCGGCCGTTGCCGGCGTCGGTGCGTACGCGGACCTCCGCCTGGCGGGCGGCCAGCAGCTCCGTAATGCGGCGCTTGACCTCGTCCAGCCCGCGGCCCTCGACGGCGCTCGTGCAGACCACGTCGCCGACCAGCTTCCGCAACAGCGGCACCTCGGACTCGTCCTCGACCAGGTCGACCTTGTTCAGCAGGCAGATGGTCGGCTTGTCGCGGCAGCCAATGTCCTCGAGGACCTCATTGACGGCGCTGATCTCCTGCTCGGCCTCGTGCTTGGCGGCATCGACCACGTGCAGCAGCAGGTCGGCCTCGAACGCCTCCTCCAGCGTGGCGTGGAAGGACGCGGCCAGGTGGTGGGGGAACTTCCGCACGAAGCCCACGGTATCGCTCAGCAGCACCTCGTCGCCGTTGGGCAACTGCCAGCGGCGCGTGCGCGTGTCCAGCGTCTCGAACAGGCGATCCCTGACCGACACGCCCGCCTGGGTCAGCGCGTTCATCAGGCTGGACTTGCCCGCGTTCGTGTAGCCGACCAGGGCGACGGTGGCGAACCGGTCGTTCCTGCCCTCGACCATGGTCTGTCGCCGCCTGTCGATCTTGGCAAGCTGCCTCTTCAGGTCGTGGATACGTCTCTGGACGAGGCGGCGGTCCACCTCGAGCTGTTTCTCGCCCGGGCCGCGCACGCCGATGCCGCCGCCGGCCGGCCCGCCCAGCGTGCCGCCGGCCGTCCTGTCCAGGTGGGTCCACATCCGGGTCAGGCGCGGGAACTCGTATTCGAGCTGCGCCAGTTCGACCTGGAGCTGCGCCTGTTTCGTGCGCGCATGGGCAGCGAAGATGTCCAGTATCACCTCGCTGCGGTCCACCACTTTCGTACCGAGCGCGCCCTCAAGCGTCTTGACCTGCGAGGGGCTCAGCTCGTCGTCGCAGATCACGACGTCGGGCTTCAGCCGCCCGCACAGATCGCGCAGCTCCGACAGCTTTCCCTTGCCCAGATAGTGGCGGGGATGCGGACGGGGGCGGCTCTGCCGGACGCGTCCGGCGATCTTCGCGCCGGCGGTGCGCGCCAGGCTTTCCAGCTCCTCGAAGGTCTGGTCGGGATCGTAGCGGTCGAGACGGGAAAACGCCTGGACCAGGATGGCCCTTTCGGCCCTCAATTCCAGGTCCGTACGCTTCAGATCGGCCATGAACTCGCCTCCTTCGCGGAAGTCCGCGTGGCCCAAAGGGCACGGAGTCGATATTATAGGCGGCGAGCTGTCGTCACGCCACTCTCACTTTGCCGGAATCTCGTGGCAGCCACCTGCAATTCTGCATTCGAAATGCATAATCGCACGTGGCAAGGCGTTCGATGTCGAACAGGGGCCTCCAGCGGCGAGCGCCCCCGTTGCCCTATCAGGTACCCCGGCGCGTCCTTGGGCAGTCAAAGGCGCCTGACGGACGGTCGGGGAAGATGAGCCGCACCTGGACCGCTTGCACGGTTTGAGCCCGTTTGCTATAGTGCCGGTCGGGCTCTGGCGTGGCCACTGTGGTCCGCTGCTTCGAGCGGGAATCCCTCTCAGGAAGGCCTGTCGCGAGCCATGTCGCAATCACAATGGGATCAGGGCGAGCTGGCCTACGCGGTCGTTACCCCGTACAGCCTGCACAAGAGCCGCACCGGCGGAATACTGGCCCGGCTGCTGTGGGCGAACGTCAAGCTGGTGGCCGCCCGCATCTACGCCCCGCACCCGGAAAGCGGCTTCATAGAGGAATATTGCGACGCCATCTACGATCCCGCGCAGCGGGACGTCCCGCTGCGCTACCAGAAGCTCATCATCGAGTACGTCATCAAGAACTTCGGCAAGCCGAACGTGCGAGGCATCTCGAACCGCCTCACGCTGTTGGTTCTGGCCGGGCCGAACGCCGTGCGCGACATCACCGAAGCGGTCGGCCACATCGGCCAGCACGTGCGCGGCGACAACGTGCGCGGGACCTTCGGGGAGTTCTTCCGCGAGGACAGCACGGTACTGGAACAGGATCCCGCCTACGAGTCCAGACGGCGGCTGCTGAGCAAGTACAAGGCGCTCCAGGAGGCGGACCATCCCGCGCCCGAGAACAACTTCTTCGAGCCGGCCGTCCTGACCGGAACCACGCCCCAGATGGTCGAGGCGCACCTGAAGCTGTTCCGCAAGTACGCTTACAGCGACGGGGGATTCGTGCTCGGAGCGCTGGACGACATCGAGCCCGAGACGGCCGAGACTTCCATGGTTGTGCTGAAGCCTGAGAGCTTCCGCCATCGCGACCCCATGCCCGGCAACCTGATCGACTTCTTCGCCCGCACCGGCATGCGCATGACGGCCATGAAGGTCCTGGAGCTGAGTGCGGAGGAGGCGCAGGAGTTCTATGCACTGAAGCGCCCCCAGTTCCGCGAGCAGCTCAAAGGGATGATCGCCGAGAGGGCCCGTCAGATAGTGTCCCGCGCCCGAGTGCTGGCCGGGGAGGCCGTCGCGCGAATGGGCGCGGACCCGGAAGCAGCGTTCAACCCGCAGAACGCCCTGGCAGCCGTCAGAACCGCCGAGGCCATGTCGGACGCGGAGCCGCAGCCCGGCCGGATGAAACCTCCCGCCGTGAACCGCCTGTTCGAGGAGCTCGGACGAAAACTCACCGATCTCGACCCGCCGGAGTCCCTCTACGAAGAACTGGTCGAGGAGCTGAAGGACCTGAACGCCCAGGCGGAGTTCGACGAGCTTATCCGCTACATGACGGGCAAGGATCCCGCCACGGGGCAGCCGCTCGAGGAAGGGGAAGCGTCCCAGTGCATGGCCATCCTCTACTCCGGGCACAACGCCCTGTCCGTGATCCGCGAACGCCTCAAGGAACTGCGGCGCGTCTACGGGCAGAACGTGCTGCAGAATCGTGCCCACGCGAGCGATCCCGAGGAAGATCCGCTGAAGGAGATGACCGTACTCGGCATGCCCGCCGCGCCCCAGGGCGAAAGCAAGCCCTGCGACGTCGAGCAAGTCGTGGACGAGTTCTACGGACCGGGATAGCCCTCCCGGCTCTTCCGATGAGGAGCGACGAGAGACGTGCTTATCATCCGCCTGGAAGTCGGGCCGCTGGCCTCCAACGCCTACCTGGTCAGAGACAACGGGGGCGAGGAGGGCGCCGTGATCGACCCGGGCGCGGAGGGGGACCGGATCGTGCAGCGCTGCCGCACGGAGGGAATCGTGCCCCGGTTGCTGATCAACACGCACGGGCACGTCGATCACATCGGCGCCAATGCGGCCCTGAAGGCCGCGTTTCCCGACGCGCTGCTGTGCGTGGGTGCCCGGGACGCCGATCGGCTGACCGATCCGGTCGCAAACCTGACGGCGCTCTTCGGCGGCTCGGCGAGCGGGCCGGCGCCGGACGTCCTGCTGGAGGACGGCCAGGAACTCCGGTTCGGGTCCGTTGCGCTCCGGATCATCGAAACGCCCGGGCACACGCCGGGCGGGGTCTGCCTGCTGGCCCCGGACGAGAGCCCGCCGCAGCTTTTCTGCGGGGACCTGATCTTCCGCCGCGGCGTGGGCAGGAGCGACCTGCCGGGCGGCGATCCGGAAGAACTGGCTGCCTCCATCAAGCAGAGGATCCTCACGCTGCCGGACGAGACCACGATATGGCCCGGTCACGGGGAAGGGACCACAGTCGGGGAGGAGCGGATCGAGAACCCCTTCATCGGGTCAGCAGCGCAGCTCCACCCCTGAGACAACGGAGAGTGAGCAAGTGGCGAGAACAGAGAGGGCACTGATCAGCGTCTCGGACAAGACCGGAATCGTCGAATTCGCCCGCACGCTTGGCGCGCTCGGCATAGAGATGATCGCAACGGGCGGCACGGCCCGACTGCTGAAAGAAGGCGGCGTCGACGTGGTGGACGTGGCGGAGTACACGGGCTTCCCCGATATCCTGAACGGCTTTGTCAGGACCCTCCACCCCAAGATCCACGCCGGTGTGCTGGCGCAACGTCACGATGAATCCCACCTGGAGCAGATGCAGCAGCTCGGCATTCGCCTCATAGACATGGTGGTAGTCAACCTCTACGGTCTGGTCGACGTCATCACAGAATCCGGTACGGAGTCCATACCCAGCGTCGAGAGCATAGACATCGCCGGCCCGAGCCTGATCCGCTCCGCAGCGAAGAATTACACCCACGTCGCCGCCGTCACCAATCCCGAGAAATACGATGCCGTGGCGCTGGAGCTGCAGCAGAACGACTGCGAACTGTCGGAAGATACACACTTCGCGCTGGCGCTCGAAGCGTTCCGTCACACCGCCCATTATGACACGCTGGTCGCGGAATACCTGACGTCCCTCGAAGGCGAGTCCTGAGAGGGCCGTGCCGATCTTCGCCGGCCGGGCCAGGACTGTCACTGGGGCCGACCATCTGAACCCGAGCAACCGCACGTCCCTATGCTGCGAGCCGACGTCCAGCCCCGCGTGCTACATGTCGACGACCAGCACGGCTGGCGCGGGGGCGAAAGGCAGATGATGATGCTGGCCTGCGGCCTTCAGCGGCGCGGGATCCCGTGCGCCGCAGTGGTGCAGCGTGGAGGCCTGGCCGCCAGGCGGCTGCGCAAGGCTGACCTGGACGTTCGAAACCTACGCATGAGGGGCGAGGTCGACCTGCCCGCCGCCCGGCAGATCGCGCGCATGGCGCGCGCCGGCGGCTTCAACATTCTCCATTCCCACACGGCCCATGCCCACACGCTCGTCCTGCTGGCATCCCACCTGTGCATGGCGCGCTGCAAAGTGGTCGCCCACCGGAGGATCGAGTTCGCCGTCGGGAAGCGCCTGCTCGGACTGGGCAAGCTCAAGTACCTCGCCGGCACGGACGCCCATATCGCCATCAGCAACCGCGTGAAGGACACGCTGGTTGAGGCGGGGCTGCCCGAGTGGCGCGTCTTCCCCGTTCACAGCGCCGCGGAGCTGAAGAGGTTCGCGGACGTGCCCGTCGTGGCCGGCCTCCGCGCGAGCCTGGGCATCCCCGACGACGCGTTCGTGGTGGGCAGCATCGGCGCGCTGGTCGGCCACAAGGACCATCGGAACCTGCTGGAAGCCTGCGCCGTCGTGCGCAGCGAGATTCCGGACCTCTGGGTCGTCATCGTCGGTTCGGGGCCGCTGCGCCAGCGCACGCTCGCCGACGCGGAAGCGCTGGACATGGCCGACCGGCTCGTCATGACGGGCTTCCGGTGGGACGTGCCGGAGCTGATCCGCATGTTCGACCTCTTCGCGTTGAGCAGCTCTGAAGAGGGCATGTGCAGCACTTTGACGCAGGTCGCAACGAGCGGCTGCCCCATCGTGGCCACCGACGCCGGGGGGGTTCGGGAGGTGATCGTGCCGGAGCAGACGGGCGTCGTGGTGCCGATAAGCGACGCGCGCGCCCTCGCCGAAGGCATCCTGCGGCTGGCAGGCAATCCGCAGCACGCACGCGAGATGGTCCGACGGGGCCAGGAGCGCATCAGAAGGTACTTCAACGCGGACGTGCTGACCGAAAGGACGCTGGAGGTCTACGAGAGGGTCCTTCGCGGCCGGGTCGGTCCCAAATGGCCGGCCGGATACTGCACCGACTAAGAGCCTCTAACAGAATGACCCGTGGCCGCGACGGAGCGGATTTCGCCGCAGGCCAAGGAGCGTCGGACGCCGGCGCATTAGGGGTCCGATGCGCCAAGCCTGCGCGACGCCGGAATGCGGCGAAGGACGCCCGTCCCTTCGGGTTGCGCCTCAGGCCGGCGTCTGCTGTGTCAGGTCTCCTCGCCGTGCCTGACCCTGGCACGGGCTCGGAGCCCTTCCTTGCATCCATCCGGCCGGAAGCGCAACGCGGCTCACGCGGCATTCGGTTAGAGGCTCTAAGTGCCCGCGCTCATTCCACTGCCAGGGACTTGCCCGCGCGGTGCGCCAGATAGAGGACGCAGGTCCGGCACCCTCCCATGCGGCAGCAGTCGCGGTATAGTTGGTGCAGGCCCTGCTGGCGGCGCGCGGAGTTGACGACCTTCTGGGCCTCCTGCTTGGTCTCGAATACGGTGTGCTCCATGCGGCGCGTGATGGCGTTGTCCTGCCGGCGCGGCATCCCTTCCCAGAGCCGCTGCAGCGAGTCCGCGAGGGCGCGGTCGTCTTCCGCCTGCGCGTGCGCCAGCAGCATCGGCAGCAGAACGTCCACCAGGATGCTGGTCGCACGCTCCTCCCCCACCAGGGCCCGGGGCCTGCTCAGCTTCTTGCCGCCGAGCGTGTAGCGATAAGACCAGTAGGGATGCTCAAGCTCAGTGAACGTGCCGACCAGGGCGTTGCGCAGGGCGGCGTCCGCCCGCTGCCGCCCCTCGGGGCGGCTGGTGTTGACCAGCAACAGGAAATGGTTGAACAGGCCGCTGTGCAGGTGAGCGGCGCACAGGAGGGCCAGGGCCGTCAGACGCCTGCCGGGGTAATTGACGGGTCTCGTGCCAGCAAGGTTCCAGTGATGCGGCGAAAGCTTCACCGGCGCCGTCGCCGGATCCATCGCATCCCAGTCCTCTCGCAAGCGGGCGCAGTAGGCCATGGTCTCCGGGTCGGCGTCTTCATCCCCGGCGCCCTCCAGGAAACCGCCGGCTGTAAGGAACGCCGCCTCCAGCACCCGGGACTTCTGCTCGGCCCGCGCCTCCAGGTCCACGGCCCGTCTCAGCGTCGCCATGGGAAGCAGACCGGCCAGTTGCAGGAACGGCATCCGGTTGTTCTTGTAGCCGAGGGCCTCGGCCAGCCGTTCGTAGAGTAGTTGCTCGCGGGGATGGTTCTCCAGCAGCTCGCCAATCACCGCCGCCCGCGTGAGCAGGCGGTGATCGCCGGCCGCGTCCAACATGCGACCCAGCCATCGGGAATCGATCTCGCCCGCGCGATAGGCCTGTCCGCAGTACTTGCCCTCCGTGATCGGCCACTCCTGCTCGGACGGCTCGCCCTCGACGTCCATTATCTCCACCAGCTCTTCCAGGTCCTCGTCCACGGCTTTGCTCAGCGTGAGCTGGGGGACGCGCGTGCCGTCTTCGGTCTGGACTGCGGGCTCGTCGCGGTCGTTCCACATCGCCACGTGCAACACCACGCCGTTGTAGTCGGGCTGCTGGTGATGTCCGTGGGAGTACCAACCGGAGGCGAGCGTGTGGACTTCCACGTCCCCGACGACGCGTCCGGCCCCCTCCAGCAGCAACTCCGCCCTGATGAAATCGGGGCCGCCTTCCACGTTCCACCAGCCCGGTGAGATCACCTCCAGGCGCCGGCCGTCGTCGACGGTCAGGTCCTCGCCGGCGAAGTGGCCCCCGAACCAGACGCACCGGACGATCTCCTCGCGCACACTGCGGCTCGGCTGGCCGTACGAGGTGCCCTTCTCACCGATCTGGTCGGCGAACTCCTCCAGGAGCCGACCGTATGGGTCGGGAAACGCACGCGTCTGATTCGTCTCATCGGCCCCCATGGCTGGCAACCCGCTATCGGGAAAGAACCGCCGGCGGCTCCGCAGCAGCGCAGGCGAACCTACGCCCGACCCAGGAACTCGCCCGTGCGCGTGTCCACCTGGATCTTGTCGCCGGTCTTGACGTGGCCGGGCACCTTGACGGTCAGCCCGGTCTCCACCTGCGCCGGCTTGCTCACGGACGTAGCCGTGTCGCCTCGGACTGCAGGATCGGTCTGCGTCACCTCCAGGACCACGCTGGACGGCAGGGCCACCGAAATGGGCCTCCCTTCGTGGCTCTGCACCTCGACCTCCGCGTTGTAGGCGAGGTAGGGCAGCGCCTGGCCGAGCACGTCCTCACGGATGTGGATCTGGTCGCCCGTGTTGGGGTCCATGAAGACGTAGCTGTCGCCGTCCTGATACAGGTACTGCATGCGGCGGGTCGCCACGAAGGCCTTCTTCAACTCCTGATCGGAGCCGAACCGTTCGGTCTCCACGTGGCCGTCGTCCATGTTCTGCAGCTTCATCTGGAAGTAGGCGCCCTTCTTGCCGATGAAGGTCTGCTGGGTGTCGGTCACCTTCCAGAGCTGGTCCCGCCACTCGATGACGTGGCCCTTCTTGATCTGCCCTGCGCGCGGCACGTTGCATTTCCCTTTCAGTTAGGTTCCGACAGGTTCCGGGACGTCTTCCGGACGCGTGCCCCACAGCGCGTCATGATAAGCGAAGGGGGCTCCGAAAACAACGGGCGAGGCCCGCCCGGCGTCCTAGAACCACATCCAGACGGCCCAGAGGAAGAGCGACCCCGCCGCCACGGCCGCCAGCGTGAAGGGCAGCCCGATCCGCACGAACTGCATGAAGCTCACGCCGCCCTCCTCGGACTTGTTCAGCAGTCCGTAGGCCACCACGTTCGCCGAGGCGCCGATCGGCGTGATGTTGCCGCCCAGGCAGGCCCCGATCAGCAGCCCAAACGGCAGCAGCATGTTGGACGATGAAAGCCCCATGGTCTTCCCGACGGCGTCGACCAGGGGCAACATCGCCGCCAGGTACGGAACGTTATCGACGAAGGCGCTCAACAGCACGCTGACCCCTACCACCAGCACGAACGCGGCCACCACGCTGCTGCCGGTCGCCTGGGCCACGTACTGCGCGGCACTCTCGATCACGCCCGACTTGGTCAGGGCGTAGACCATCATGAACACGCCGGCCAGAAAGAACGTCGTGCTCAGGTCAAAGGATTTCAGGACCTTCAGGGCCGTCTCCCTGTCGCGGCGCCACAGCCAGCCGACGGCCAGCGCGCCGGCTCCCATGCAGGCCGCCGCCCCGAACCACACGAAGCCCGGGTCCACGTAGGACGCGCCGGCCAGGGCGGCTATCATGAGCGCCAGAATGATCGTCGGCACCCAGCTTCGCGGCTCCTCCGGCTCGATCAGCTCAATCGGCTGCTTGTAACGACGGAACATGAGCCACAGGACCACGAATCCCGCCAGGCCGCCGGCCTGCACGGCGAAGAATATCCCCGGCCGGCCCCCGAACCAGAAGAAGTCGTTGAAGTTCAGCCGAAAACGCGCCGCCAGGATCATGCTCGGAGGGTCGCCGATAAGCGTCGCCGTGCCCTGGAGGTTGGACGATATGGCTATCCCGATGATGAACGGGACGCTGGAGACCTTCAGCTTCCTGGCCAGGGACATGGCGATCGGCGCGACGATCAGCACGGTGGCGACGTTCTCCGCCACGGCGCTGATGGCGCTGGCCAGGGCGCAGACGGCCAGGATGGCCCAGCCGACGTTCGGGCTCTTGTCGATCAGCAGGTCCGCGCAGAGCGCGGGCACGCGGCTGTAGATGAAGGCTTCCGCGACCAGCAACGTGCCGATGAAGATGCCCATCACGTTCCAGTTGATGGAGGCCCAGCTTCCCTCTTCGAAGACGAACAGATCGCGGGGGCCGAGGATCGGCCGGCTGCCGAACAGCAGCGGCA
>CAYUDW010000021.1:9845-14852 GCA_964442595.1 uncultured candidatus Brocadiaceae bacterium | reverse complement strand
GCGGCTGGGCAGGAGTCTAGCGCCGCCCTCCCGGCCCGGTCAACCGCCAGCCGGCAGAGCGCCGCATCAGCAGGCCGGTTGCATTTGACACAAACGCGAAGATGCCGTAACCTCGGTAGACTGTACCAATGTCTTGCTCGCGTGGGGTCTGGTTTTCTTGCGGTTCTCCTGTCCATTCTTGCGCTGAAACCATCTCCATGGAACTGGCCGATCTGCGCAAGCATGTCGACGAGCTGGACGCCCAGATCGTCCGCCTGATCAACGAGCGGGCCAGGGTGGCCTGCGAAATCGGGAAGCTCAAGGCGAAGGGAAACGACGCCGCCTACGTCCCCGCCCGCCAGCAGGCCGTCTACGACAACATCTCCGCCCTCAACGAAGGCCCGCTGCCGGACAGTTGTTTCACCGCCGTCTATCGCGAGATCATGAGCGGCTGCCTGGCACTGGAGACGCCTCTGAGGGTCGCTTACCTCGGCCCCGAAGGAACGTTCACACACAGGGCGGGCCTGGCCAACTTCGGCAGCTCGGTCCAGTACGCGTCCGTGGCCACCATCGACGAGGTCTTCGGCGAGGTCGAACGGGGCCGGGCCGCCTACGGCGTCGTGCCGGTGGAGAACTCGACGGGCGGAGGAATCCACGAGACCCTGACGCGGTTCCTGGAGAGCCCGCTCAAGGTCTGCGCGGAGGTGCTCCTGGAGATCCACCACGCCCTGATGGCCCGGTGCCAGGCGTCCGCAGTCAAGCGCATCTACAGCCGCGGACAGGTCTTCAGCCAGACCCGTCAGTGGCTCCAGACCCACATGCCGGGCGCCGAGCTGTTCGAGGTCTCTAGCACGAGCGTGGCTGCCCAGCGGGCCGCCGAGGAGGAAGGCTCGGCCGCCATAGCGGACGCCAGCCTGGCCCCGTCCCATGGACTCAAAGTGCTGGCCGACCACATCGAGGACTACTCGCACAACGTCACGCGCTTCTTCATCGTGGGTACGCACGTGAGCCAGCCGACGGGCGACGACAAGACGGCCGTCCTATGCAGCGTCCGGGACAAAGTCGGCGCCCTCTACCACCTGCTGACGCCCTTTACGCAGCACGACATTAACATGACCAAGATCGAGTCATTCCCTTCTCCCACTGCCGCCTGGCAGTACTACTTCTTTATCGATTTTGTGGGGCATCCGGACGAAGATAAGACGCGCCTGGCGCTGCAGAAGATGGAGGCTGAGTGCGTAACCTTCAAGGTCCTGGGTGCCTTCCCGCGTTGTCGAAGCTAGCCGCTGCGGCGTTGTGTCTCTTGCCCCAAGCATGCAGGATTACAGACCATGAGAGAGCTTTTCGTAGCCGGAAACTGGAAGATGAACCTAGACGGCCGGCGGTGCGCCGAGCTGGCGACCGGTCTGAAGGACCAGATCGGCGACGTCTCTGAAGTGCGGATCGCCGTCTGCCCGCCCTTCGTCTACCTGAGGGACGTCCTGGAGATCCTCGCCGACACGATCATCGACGTCGGCGCACAGAACATGTACGCCGAGGACGAGGGCGCCTATACCGGCGAGGTGGCCGGCTCCATGCTGCTGGACGTCGGGTGCCGTTACGTCATCCTGGGCCACTCCGAGAGACGGCACGTAATGGGCGAGAAGGATGAGTCCATCAACCGCAAGATCCTCAAGGCCCTGGAGGTCGGCCTGGATCCGATCGCCTGCCTGGGCGAGAAGCTGGATCAGCGCGAGGCCGGCGAGACCGAGGATGTCGTTTCCGGGCAGTTGAGCTCGGCACTCGCCGACGTGAGCGCAGAGCAGATGGCCTCCGTCACCATCGCTTACGAGCCGGTCTGGGCCATCGGCACGGGAAAGACCGCCACGCCCGAGCAGGCGGAGGAGGTCCACGCGCTGTTGCGCAAGCTGTTGGAGCAGCTCTACGGCGCCGGCATCGCCAAGGAAACGATTATCCAGTACGGCGGCAGCGTGAAGCCGGCCAACGCGACCGAGCTGATGGCCATGCCGAACGTGGACGGCGCGCTGGTGGGCGGCGCCAGCCTGAAGGCGGAGCCATTCGCGGCCATCGTGCAGGCCGGCTGCGCCATCACGAAGTAGACGCCGGCTGGGGAGAGAGATAGGAGCCTATGGACCCCGAAGAAGTCCGAGCACAACTGAAGAAGTGGCTGATTATTGCCGCGTTCTTCGCGCTGGCTCTCGTGTTCTACGCGCTGAAATGGCGTGGGGCCCTGGTTGCGTACGTGATGGTCGTGGGCCTTCTGGCCGTGCTGGCCATACTGATTCAGAGCGGCCGGGGCGGCGGGCTGGCCGCCTCGCTGGGCGGCCTGGGCGGCGATTCCCTGCTGGGAGCTCGGTCGGCCACGCCGATCGCCAAAGCCACCTACGTAATGCTGGGCCTCTTCCTGGTGATCTGCATCCTGGCCGCGCGGCTCGGCCCTGCCCCGCAGGCCGAGGCCGGCGGGCTGCCTCTCTTGCCAGGTCAGCCGGAAGCTCCTGCGCCGGTCGGGACGGACAGGCCCGCTGAGGCCCGACCCGGGTCGCCTGGAGCTTCCGCGCCCGAGACTCCCGCGCCGGACGCTGCCGGGCTCCCTTCAGCCAGAACGACCGCCCCCAATGATTAGGAGCATGACCGGATTCGGCACGGCCGAGACGCAGTGCGACCAGTGGGTGTTGCGCGTAGACGTCCGGTCCGTCAACCGCAAAGATCTGCACACGTCGTTCCGACTGCCGGATTCCTTTTACCTTAAGGAATCCGAGCTGCAGAAGCTTGTCGAGACCAAGGTGAACCGCGGACAGGTGACCCTGTCCCTGAGTTGTCGTCCGCGCGCCGGCGGACCAAGCGTATTCATCGACGAAGATTACGTCAGGCGCTGCATACTCCGGCTGCGAAGCATCGCCGAGGCAGAGGGCATCCCCTGCCAGGTGGACCTGGCGTCGCTGCTATCGTTGCCCGGTGCGATGAAGGACATTTCCCGGGACGAAGACCTGCGGCAGGAGCTGTGGCCACACGCGATGGCTACGGCGGAGGCTGCGCTCGACGCGCTGGTCCAGATGCGCCAAACGGAAGGCGAGGCCCTCTCCGCGCACCTGACCGGGCTGTGCTCAACCATAGAGGCCCAGGTAGACGCGGTCGAGCAGGCCCAGAGCGAGTTCGTAACCGCCTATCGCGACAGGCTGCTGGAACGGGTCAACAGGCTGCTTGAAGGCACGGGCGTGGCCCTGGACGAAGACGCGCTGGCGCGCGAAGTGGCCGTCTACGCCGACCGATGCGACGTCAGCGAAGAGATAGAGCGGATGCGCAGCCACCTGGGGCAGTTCCGGGAAGCCCTCCAGGCGGAGGCAGAACCGGTCGGACGGCGGATGGAGTTCCTGGGCCAGGAGATGCTGCGTGAGGCAGGGACGACGGCGGCCAAGGTCCCGGCCGGACCGCAGGTGGCGCAGGTGCTGGAACTCAAGAGCAACGTTGACCGGCTTCGTGAGCAGGTGCGCAATGTCGAGTGATAGCCCGGCGACTTCACGCAGGGCCCTTCTGCCGCATGGGTGAGCGCAAGACAGGCGAAGGTCTCGCCAATCCCCGTCAGGTCTTCGTCCTGTCGGGCCCCAGCGGGGTCGGCAAGAACACCATCGCCGGGCAGCTTTGCAGGCGAGGTCTGGCAGTCCGGGCCGTTACCGCCACGACGCGTCCCCCCGAACCGGGGGAAGTCGATGGCCGGGACTATGACTTCATCAGCCGCGAGGAGTTCCGCCGCTGGATTGACGAGGGACGGCTCGTTGAGCACACGCAGTACCTGGGCCATTACTACGGCACACCGCTTCTCTCGCTGAATGAGGCCGCCAATTCGGGCCTGCCCGTCATCTTGACCATCGACGTGGACGGCGGCCTGCAGATGAAGAAGAAATGGCCGGACGTGACGCTGATATTCGTCAAGCCGCCTTCGCGGCGGGAGTTGCAGGAACGCCTGCGCCAGAGGCAGCGCGACACCACGGACAGCGTCGTCCGACGCCTGGAACGGGCCGAAGAGGAATACGCTTACGCGGAGGAGTACGACCACTGTGTTGTCAACGACGACCTGGATGAAACCGTCGAGGAGGTGGCCCGCATCATCTCGAACGCCGGCGGGCCATGCGGCGCATCGCGCTAACCGAGGTAAATGCATGCCGGCAAGTGAAGAGGACCGCATCGAGCACTTGAGCAGGATGGTTGGCGGCAGGTTCAAGCTGGCCACTTTGCTGCAAAAGCAGGCGCGTGAGTACTATGCGGGCGGCCGGGCCTTCATGCCCAGCGTCCGCAACCTGGACGAGCTGTTCAACTACATCCTCGAGGAAGTCAAAGAAGGCAAGATAACCCTCGTGCTGAGGGGAACGGAAGAAGAGGAAGAGGAAGAGGAGTCCGAGGACTCGGAGGACTAGCATGCCGGGACCTCGCCTCTGACCTCCGGAGGACCATGACCATGGGCGGCGAAGCGACAGGCAAGAACGTCATCCTCGGCGTCACGGGCAGCATCGCCGCATACAAGGCATGTTCCATCCTGAGGGGCCTGACGGACCGGCGGCACGCAGTCCGGGTTGTGATGACACCTTCGGCCCAGCACCTGGTCACGCCTACCACGTTCCGCTCGCTTTCCGGACGGCCCGTCGTCACCGAGATGTTCATCGAGGGGCAGGCGATGGGCCTCCAGCACATCGAGTTGGCCGAATGGGTGGACGTCCTCGCCGTGGCGCCGGCCACGGCGAACTTCATCGGCAAGATCGCCAACGGCATTGCGGACGAGATACTGAGTTGCACGTGGATGGCCTGCGACTGCCCCAAGGTGCTGGCCCCGGCCATGAACGACCGAATGTGGAAGAGCGACGCCGTCCAGCGCAACTGCGCCTACCTGCGCGAGCTGCCCGGCGTGCGCTTCGTCGAGCCGGTCGAGGGCAAACTGGCCAGCGGCCGGATCGGGATGGGGCATCTGGCGCCGGTGGACCAGATCGTGGAGGCGATCCATTCTGCGCCCGAGGCGTGAGGTAACCCTCTCTCGTT
>CAYUDW010000021.1:3589-9745 GCA_964442595.1 uncultured candidatus Brocadiaceae bacterium | reverse complement strand
AGATCGTGGAGGCGATCCATTCTGCGCCCGAGGCGTGAGGTAACCCTCTCTCGTTGTCGTTCTCGTTGTCGTTCTCGTCCTCGTCCTCGTTCTCCTGCTCGCGCAGGCATCACTTCGACCACGACGACGAGAACGAGCACGAGATGAGCAGCGGAGGACCACGAAGCGCATGTCAGCCAACGACCGACCGCGAGTGCTCGTGAAGCGCCGGGAAGGCTGCGAGGACCTGCCCCTGCCCCGCTATCAGAGCCCTGGCGCCAGCGGGATGGACCTGCACGCCGCCGTTGACGGCGAGCTGGCCATCGGGCCCGGTCAGGTCGCACTCGTGCCGACGGGCATCCACGTCGCCGTTCCGCCCGGCTACGAGGCGCAGATAAGGCCCAGGAGCGGCCTCGCCCTGAAAAACCGCGTCACCGTCCTGAATGCACCCGGCACCGTGGACAGCGACTACCGCAACGAAGTCTGCGTCATCCTGGCCAACCTCGGGGACGAGCCGTTCGTGGTCAAGCGCGGCATGCGGGTGGCGCAGATGGTGATCTGCCGCACGCATCAGGCCGAGCTCGTCGAAGTGGAAGAGCTTGACCAGACCGAGCGCAACCTCGGCGGGTTCGGCTCGACCGGGCTGCATTAGCACCTATCCTGTCATCCTCCCGGCCAGGGGGAACGCCTTGGCTCGCCACCGGAAGCCCCTGCTCAGCACGATGGATGTTGGGCGAATGGCCCAACACTACGCGACGCGTCCGTACGGCCACTACAGGGCGGAGGTCTATCGCCTGTTCATCGACGTCCTTGCCTGGCTGCGCTCGCCAATCCGGATCCTCGACGTCGGTGCCGGTCCAGGTCATCTCGCCCATGAGTACTTCAAACGCCATCCGCGCAGGCGCGACCAGTTCGTCCTTCTGGACGCAAGCAGCGAAATCCTCAAGATCGCCCGGTCCCGCTTGGGGGCCCGGGCGGATCGAGTAAGGACGTTCGTCCGCTCCTTCAACATGCCGAACTGGGATCGTGGCATCGGCAGATTCGACGCGGTCGTGTCCAACAACGCGCTGTTCCACGTCCGCCCTCACAAGCTGCCCGCGTTCTACCGAGCGTGTTTCGCGCGCCTGAGGAAGGACGGCATACTCCTCAATCAACAGAGCTTCGCCTACGAGGACCGGGCCTCACCGTATGGCGACGATCCCTTCGCCCTCTTCACGCAGAAGCTGCCGGCCGGGGTACTCCCGCAGACGCCTGGGCTGACTGCTGCGGCAGAACGGAGACTCCAGGAGGAAGCACGGGAGGCCGCAGCGGAACATTCGGCCGCTTTGGCGGAAGCCAGGGCTGCCGGCGTCAGGTTCGCGGACGGGCAGACCGGATACCAGTTCCTCACGGTCGGACACCATATCGAGCGGATGCGCAAAGCCGGGTTCCAGTGCGGGTGCATCTGGCGCAAGCGCGAATTCGCTGTCGTGCTCGGCCTCAAGGGCAGCCCGCGTCTCACACGGTAACCGCGTTCGGGGACGCCAATGGACAAGGTGCAGGTAAGGCCGATGCGGCCGATCTATCCCTCGCCGGCCGCCCTCATCACGTCCGTCGATGAAGAGGGCAGGCCCAACATCGTCACGCTCGGCGAGTGCTTCAACGTCAGCATCGCGCGGCCCGTCATCGTCGGCATCGCCATCCGCACGGCCACGCACTCGCACGGCCTGATACGGCGGCAGGGGGAGTTCACCGTGAACCTGCCGACGACGGAGCTGTTGGAGCAGGTCGACGGCATCGGCTCGTTGAGCGGGCGGGACTGCGACAAGTTCGAGGAGTTCGGCCTCACGGCTCTGCCCGCCACGAAGGTCGCGCCGCCCCTCATCGCGGAGTGCCCGCTCAACCTCGAGTGCCGCGTGCTGAGCGAGCAGGAGGTCGGCGACCACCAGCTCTTCCTGGGCGAAGTGCTGGCCGAGCACGTCGACACAGACCGGCTCGGCGAAGACGGCAGGCCCGACCCGCGCAAGCTCGACATGCTGATCTACGCCGCCAGCAACTACTTCGCCGCCGGGGACTGGCTCGGTCCGCACGGGCTGAGCCGCCGCTGAGAACCGATTCGACGGGCGCGTTTGCGCGCCTGACAACGCAGTGCTTGCAAAGGGCGCCGAGCCGGAGTAGGCTGGGGGCTCCCGGCCTGCCGCGCCGACCCGCTGCCCACCATCCTCAACCGGAGAATCCGCACATGGGCGACACGTTGGCCTACAAGATCATCAAGGCGCACCTCGTCGAAGGCGTCGCCGAACCGGGCGAGGAGATTGCCGTGCGCGTCGACCAGACGCTCACTCAGGACATCACGGGAACGGCCGCCTATCTCCAATTCGAGACAATGGGGCTGGACCGCGTCCGCACGGGACTGTCCGTCAGCTACGTGGACCACAACACGCTCCAGTGCGGCCCGAGGAACGCCGACGACCACCGCTACCTGCAATCGGCGGCGGCTCGCTACGGCGTCGTCTTCAGCCGGCCCGGCAACGGCATCTGCCACCAGGTGCACCTGGAGAGGTTCGGCGTGCCGGGCAAGACACTGCTTGGCAGCGACAGCCACACCCCCACGTGCGGCGGACTCGGCATGCTGGCCATCGGCGCCGGCGGGCAGGACGTGGCCTGCGCGATGGCCGGGATGCCGTTCCACATGGCGGCCCCCCGGGTGGTGAAGGTCCGGCTCTCGGGCGAGTTGCGCCCATGGGTCACGGCCAAGGACGTCATCCTGGAGCTGCTTCGCCGACTCGGGGTGAAGGGCGGCCTGGACAAGGTGTTCGAGTACGCCGGCCCGGGCGTTGAGGCCCTATCCGTCCCCGAGCGGGCGACCATCACGAACATGGGCGCCGAGCTGGGCGCCACCACCAGCCTCTTCCCTTCGGACGAGATCACGCGGCAGTGGTTGCGCGCGCAGGCGCGGGAGGGCGACTTCCAAGAGCTGGCCGCCGATCCGGACGCCGAGTATGACGAAACCATCGAGCTCGACCTGGGGAGCCTGGAGCCGCTCATCGCCTGCCCGCACAGCCCGGGCAACGTGGTGCCCGTCAGCGAGGTCGCGGGAACGCCCCTGGACCAGGTCTGCATCGGCAGTTGCACAAACTCGTCATTCCAGGACCTGGCTCTGACGGCGGCCCTTCTGGCAGGAAAGCGGTTACATCCGCGCGTGAGCCTGACGATCTCCCCCGGCTCGAGCCAGGTGCTGGCGATGATCGCCCGGCGCAGCGGTCTGGCCGCGATGGTCTCGGCCGGTGCGCGCGTACTGGAGGTCGCCTGCGGGCCTTGCATCGGCATGGGGCACGCCCCGCCGACGGGCGCGGTGACGCTGCGCACCTTCAACCGCAACTTCGAGGGAAGGACGGACACGCCGGATGCCCGGTGCTACCTGTGCAGTCCGCCGACGGCCGTCGCGTCCGCGTTGGCCGGCTGCATCACCGATCCCCGGACGCTGGGCGTGCCGCCCGAGGTCGAGATGCCGGAAAGCTTCGAGATCGACGATTCCGGCATCATTCGCCCGCCCGAAGACGGCTCCGGCGTCGAGATCATCCGCGGGCCGAACATCAAGCCGATACCTCGCCGCGACCCCCTGCCCGAGACGCTCGAGGGGGAGGTGCTGCTGAAGCTGGAAGACAACATCACCACCGACCACATCATGCCTGCGGGCGCGGAGATCCTGCCGCTGCGATCCAACATCCCCGCCATCAGCGAGTACGTCTTCAAGCGCGTCGACCCGAGCTTCGCCCGCCGTGCGCGCGAGGCGGGCGGCGGCTTCGTGGTCGCGGGCGAGAACTACGGCCAGGGCTCCAGCCGCGAGCACGCCGCCCTGGCGCCCATGTACCTCGGGCTGAAAGCCGTGGTCGCGAAGAGCTTCGCCCGAATCCACAAGGCCAACCTGATCAACTTCGGCATCGCGCCCCTGACCTTCGCCGATCCGGCCGACTACGATCGCATCAACCAGGGAGACCGGCTGCTGGTCCGCGACGTCCATGGCGGACTGCGCGGCGGCGCCCTGACCGTACGCGACCAGACGGCCGGCTTCGACTTCCAGGCGCGCGCCGAGTTGAGCGAGAGGGAAGTCCAGATACTGCTGGCCGGAGGCCGGCTGAACCTAATCCGCGAATCGTGAGCACGCCCCATGACCGACAGACCCACCAAAGAGCCGCAGATTCCCGCTGACGGCGAGCCTATCCAGTTCATCGACGGCAACCTTCAGGTGCCTGATCGGCCCATCATCCCCTTCATCGAGGGTGACGGCATCGGGCCGGACATCTGGTACGCCGCCAGGCTGGTGGCGGACGCGGCCGTCGAGAAGGCTTACGGGACCGACCGCAAGGTGGCCTGGACGCAGATCTACGCCGGCGAGGCGTCCATCGAGCTATTCGACGAGTGGATCCCGGAAGAGACGTTCGACGCGATCCGCCGCTTCCGCGTGGCCATCAAGGGACCGCTGACCACCCCCGTGGGCGGCGGGTTCCGCAGCGCGAACGTGGCGCTGCGCCAGACGCTGGACCTCTACGCGTGCGTGCGACCGGTCTTCTGGGTGCCGGGCGTTCCCTGTCCCGTCAAGAGCCCCGAGAAGCTGGACGTCGTCGTCTTCCGCGAGAACACCGAGGACGTCTACGCCGGGATCGAGTTCGCCGCGGGCACGCCCGAGGCGCAGAAGCTGGCGGCCTTCCTCGCAGAGGAGCTGGGCCACCCGATCCGCGAGGGCTCCGGCATCGGCATCAAGCCGATCAGCCGATTCGGCACGCAGCGCCTGATGCGGATGGCCGTCCGCTACGCCATCGAGCAGGGACGCCGCAGCATCACGCTGATGCACAAAGGCAACATCATGAAGTTCACGGAGGGCGCGTTCAAAGACTGGGCATACGAGCTGGCGGCCGAAGAGTTCCCGGACGATACGCTCACCGAACAGGAGCTCTATGACGAGCACGACGGGCGGGCGCCGGAAGGCAAGATCGCCATCAAGGACCGGATCGCCGACGCCATGTTCCAGCAGATCCTTCTGCGGCCGGACGAATATGACCTGATCGTGACGCCGAACCTCAACGGCGACTACATCTCGGACGCGCTGGCGGCCCAGGTGGGCGGGATCGGCATCGCCCCCGGCGCGAATCTGGGCGACGGCATCGCGCTGTTCGAGGCGACCCACGGCACCGCGCCCAAATACACGGGCATGGACAAGGTCAACCCCTCCAGCCTGATCCTGAGCGCGCGCATGATGCTGGATTACATCGGCTGGCACGAAGCGGCCGACCTGATTCTGAACGGCATCAAGGGAGCCGTGGCCCGCAGGACCGTTACCTACGACCTGGAACGCCAGATGGAGGGTGCCAGGCTGCTGAAGTGCTCCGAGTTCGCCCGCGCCGTCGCGGCAAGTATGTAGCGCAGTCCGGTGGCATCGAAAGTGGGCGTCCCCGCGGGCGCCCGTCAGTGCTGGACCAAGGGAGGACGGCGTGGAAACAGTCAAGATCGGCAGCAGCGAAGTGAGCCGGTTCATTCTCGGCAGCAACCCGTTCAGCGGCTTCTCCCACCAGGGCCACGAGCGGGACACGGAGATGATCCACTACTACACCTGCGAGCGCATCAAGGAGACGCTGCGCACGGCCGAGTCTCTGGGCATCAATGCCATCATCGCCCGGGCCGACCACCACATGCTCCGCGTCCTGCTGGAATACTGGGACGAGGGAGGGACGCTCCAGTGGTTCGGCCAGACGTGCCCCGAACTTGGCTCGCACTACCGCAGCCTGGACCGCGTGAGGAGCGCCGGCGCGCCCGCTTGCCACATCCACGGGGGCTATGCCGATCACCTTCTCGCCAACGACGGGTGCGCGGAGCTTGTCCCCCTCGTGGCGCACGCCCACAAGATCGGCCTGACGATAGGCCTGGCGGCGCACAACCCGGACACCATTCGCTGGGCTGAGCGGAATCTGGACGTCGACTACTACATGTGCGCCTATTATCACTCGATCGATCGCGGGCAGTCTGCCGAGCACCGGCCAGGCACGGATGAGGTGTTCTACGACGCCAACCGACAGGCCATGACAGAGCTGATCCAGACGCTCGGCAAGCCCGTCATCCACTACAAAGTGCTGGCCGCCGGGCGGAACGATCCCGCCGAGGCGTTCGAATACGTCGCCCGCAGCATGCGTCCCGGTGACG
>CAYUDW010000021.1:0-3489 GCA_964442595.1 uncultured candidatus Brocadiaceae bacterium | reverse complement strand
CATGCGTCCCGGTGACGCGGTCTGCGTCGGGATCCACACCAAGGATAAGCCGGACATGCTCGCCGAAGACGTGGCACTGCTGGAGCGTGCGCTGGCCGCCCACAATCAGGCCCCGGCGTCCTGACGCTCCCCCCGTAAGCCCGTCTCTGGCCACGCCGCCGCTGCGAACGCAGGGACGCGCACCTGCGGCCCCCTGTGCAAGGAAGGAAAGGACGGCGCGACGCAGCTTTTCGGGGCGATCCTGGGGAGGATTCAGCAACTCGCGCCGGCCGCGATAGCCTGACCGATCAGACTCCCTGCGCCCTCCTGTGTGCCCAGCGGCAGCCGTTGACGCCGAGGGTCTGCCCCGATGCTGGCAAGGACGCCGCGCAGCCACCGATCTGACAGCTTCGGTTGCCTCAACCGAGGGCCGACTGCGCGATTCAGGAGGAGAGAGCGTTGACAGGCGCCACCCTCGGCCGTAGAGTCGTGGCCCAGCGCACTGAAGCTCGTCGGTGGGAGGTCATACGGGAGGTCCCGGGGCAGAATGCTCCGCCCCGCGAACTGATGCAGAAAGGGAGGATTGATGGTTGAGCGCAAGATCCCGAGCCGCGACACGCTGGCTGTCTGGGCCGGCGAAGGCGACCCGACCTGGGAGGGCTCAACGCAGGTGCCGGTGGTCCACAGCGTGGCGTTCGGCTACCGCAACGTGGACGACTGGCTTGACGTAGCCCGGAGCCGAAAGCCCGGCTACATCTACAGCCGCAACAGGAACCCGACGGTCGCGGCCTTCGAGGAGAAGGTCCGCCGGCTCGAAGGGGCCGAAGCGGCCACCAGCTTCGCCACGGGCATGGCGGCTGTCAGCAACACGCTCTTCACCTTGCTCTCGCCAGGGGACCGCGTCGTTTCCCTCAAGGACACCTACGGGGGCACCAGCAAGATCTTCATCGAGTTCTGCCCGCGCTTCCGGATCGAGGCCGTCCTGTGCGAGACCACCGACCACGAAGAGATCGAGGCGGAGGTCGCAAAGGGCTGCAAAGTGCTCTACCTGGAGAGCCCGACCAATCCGACGCTGAAGGTGGTCGACCTGGCGCGGCTGGCCCAGGCGGCGCACGAGGCCGGGGCGACGGTCGTCGTGGACAACACGTTCGCCACGCCGATCAACCAGAACCCGCTGGCGCTGGGCGCCGACCTCGTGCTCCACAGCGCGACGAAGTTCCTGGGCGGGCATGCAGACGCCCTGGGCGGCGTCGTATGCGGCCCGGCGGGGCTGATCCACGACATCTTCCACTTCCGCGAGATCAACGGCGCAAGCCTGCACGCGGCGTCCGCCTACTTGCTGCTGCGCGGGATCAAAACGCTGCACTTGCGCGTGGCGCGCCAGAACGAGAGCGCCCTGCGCATAGCGCAGTTCCTGGCAGACCGCCCCGAGGTCGGCGAAGTGTTCTACCCCGGCCTGCCGTCCCACGAGAATCACGAGATCGCCCGGCGGCAGATGAGGGGCTACGGCGGCGTCCTGAGCTTCTCGCTGGAGGGAGGGTTCGAGGCGACGCGGCAAATGTTGCCTCGCCTCAGGTACGCCCACATGGCGGCGAACCTCGGGGCGGTGGAGACGCTGGTCGGCATCCCGGCCACGACCAGCCACGTGGAATGCACGGCCCAGGAGATGGAGTCGCTGGGCATCCCGGAGGGGCTGATCCGCTATTCGGTCGGCATCGAGAGCTGCGAGGACCTGATAGCGGACCTGGCGGCGGCCCTCGACGGCCTGGGCTGACCGCTCGGCATGCCGGGCGGCCCTAGCGGCGGCTGTGGCAGGTTGGCGTAGTTTGCCCATGCCATGGACGCAAGGGGACTGCACGAGGACGTACAAAGCGGAGTCCTTCAGGGCTCCGACCACACTTGAGAGAGTACGATCATGGCTACGGTAACCTTTGGCGCAGTGGGTGACATCGCGTTCCATCACGGCATCGAGGAGCACTTGACGGCGGAGGGTCTGGACTGGCCCTTTGCCAGAGTCCAGCCAGCGCTGGATCGGGCCGGTGTCCTGTTCGGCAACTTCGAGTTCCCCTTCCTGCCTCCCGATTTTCCGCCGGAGGAGCGAGATCCTGGAGCTGACCTCTGCGTCGTGCCCGGCCAGGAGGGAGCCCAGGCACTGCACCGGGCGGGCTTCCAGGTCCTCAACCTAGCGACCAATCACAGCCTGGACGCGGGCTCGATGGGTCTGGACTACACGCAGTCCTGCCTGCGCGAGGCCGGCATCTGCGCCGCGGGGGTGGGCTACTCACAGGAGGAAGCGCGCCGCATGGAAGTCGTGGAACGCGACGGGCTCGCGTTCGGCTTCCTCTGCTACGCGGAGGACGGCAACTGGACCCTGGGCGCGACCAATCCCGGGCCCGCCTATTATGAGCTGGAGACGGTGCTCGCGGACGTGCGGAAGCACAGGGCCGAGGTGGACATCCTGGTGGTCTCGATCCACGGCGACCTGGAGTTCCTGCCCGTTCCGGCTCCGGTGCGCATAGCCAACTCGCGACGCATCGCCGCCGCCGGCGCGGACATCATACTGGAGCATCATCCGCACGTGCCCCAGGGCGTGGAGATGGCCGAGGGGGCGCTGATTGCCTACTCCCTGGGGAACTTCGTTTTCGGGACGTACAGCGACGCTTACATCGGCCGTCATCTCCCGCACACGGCCGAGACCTTCGTACTGCTCGTGGAGGTCGACGGCGACGGTGTCCGCTCCTTCGACCGCGTGCCCTGTATCACTGCCGAGCCGCCCCACGAGCGGCCCCGGATCCTGGAAGGCCAGGACCGCGACCAATTGGCATCCTATCTCGGGCAATTGGACCGCTGGCTTCAGGACGAGGAGTTCGTCCGCAAAACGTGGCGGCGGCGGGTCAAGGAGGTGTTCGGCTCCTTCATCAAGGAAGCCGCCAAGCGCGACGTCGAAGCCGTCATCGAGGAGATGGTGGGCCGGGCGCTGCTCGTGGCGGAGAACCGCAGTTGGGCGGATGAGATCATGACCATGGCCCGGGAGCACTGGGCGTCTGTCAGCGCCTCCTCCGACCGGTACCACCGGCCCAATTACCGATTCCAGAAGCGGCGGGCCGGGGATCAAGGATGACGTGCCGCCAGGCGACTCGGGCAACCGAGCTCCTTTAGCCATTCACTCACCTGGTTGGTGAGGTCGCGCCGCGTGCCCTGGTTGATGACGCAGGTGGCGCCGGCGCAGCTCGTGCAGAACTCATTGGGGTATTCTTCGGACAAGCGCCCCAGGTTCGCGCGGATGTTCCGTCGAAGGCCGCCCTCCTGCACGTTCCCGAGCGGCCTCGGCCGTCGGATGGCATGCGCGCCGCACCAGTGTTGCGAGCCGTCCGGCAGCACGAACGCCTGCGTGGGCGCGACGTGGCATCGTTCCGTCAGGGCGCCCTGCCAGTAGTTCCCCAGCGCCGCCTGCTCGCAGTACTCGTCCAGGCTCATCCCATGGTCGGCCCGCAGGAACGGGCTCGCGAA
>CAYUDW010000020.1:19531-27446 GCA_964442595.1 uncultured candidatus Brocadiaceae bacterium | reverse complement strand
CTGGTTGAGCGCGCGAGGGCGGCAAGTCGGTCAGCTATCAGTCGTTCTCCTTGCTCGGTTTCCTCTTGCAGGCGCGCTCGACCTCGGCCAGCAGTCGTTCAGGGCTGACCGGCTTCTCCAGGAACTTGTCGACAGGCAGCCAGATCGAGTCGGGGCCGAACTGGAACGGGTATTCCTGATTGACGGCGGTGAGCATGACGACGGGGATGGCATCGGTCTCCTCGTGGTCACGCAGCCAGCGGGCCATGTCGAAGCCGGCCGTCTTTGTCTCCATCATCACATCCAGGATGATCACGTCCGGCTGTTCCTCGATAACCCGGCCCCGGGCTTCCTCGCCGCTGTAAGCGGCGGCCACTTCGTAACCGTTGGCTTCCAGGACGGTGCGCACGACCTCGACGAACTCCCTATCGTCATCAACAACGAAGACCTTGTCAGCCAATGCCCGATCCTCCTTAGCAATCGGACGGCGCACGGTCAGGCTGAACCTGTCCTGCGGCGCCTTCCTGGTGCGGTTCCTTCGGCAAGGTGAAAACGAAGTCGATCCACTGGCCCTCCTGGCTCTCGGCGTAAGCTCTGCCGCCATGGGCCTCTATGATCTGTCGCGTGATGAAGAGCCCGAGTCCGGTGCCTTTGCGCCCGGCTTCGGATGTCTTCTCGACGCGGGCAAACTTCCGGAAGAGCTCCTCCAGCCGCTCAGGCGACGGCGCGTCACCCTCGTTCCAGACGTTGAAGCGCCAGCATTCGGGCTCCTCCCTGAATCCCAACCGTATTGTGCCGCCCTTGCGCCCGTATTTCAATGCATTGCCGATCAGGTTCTTGAAGACGATCTGCAGAGCGTTCGGATCGGCGGCGACGGTGAGCCGATCGGGCAGTTCATTCTCCAAGGTCATGTCGTGCTCTGCGAGGGTTGCCGTGAACTGGTCCAGCAGCGGGTTCACGACGTCGCGGATCAGCCGGACCTCCTCCTTCTCGACGGCGAACTCGCCCTTCTCTATCCGGCTCAGGTCCAGGTAGTTGCGGGTCATGCTCACCGCCTTGTCGATGCTGCGGCGGATGCTGCCAGCCATGCGGGCCTGCGGGTCCGTCAGCTTGCCGACCAGGCCGCTGTCCAGCGATCGGGCGGCGGTGTAAATGACGCCGAGGGTGTTCTTCAGTTCGTGGCTGACGAAGCCGAGCATGTCCAGGTAGTTGGTGTTCAGCCGCTCCAGTTCGGCATTGGCCGAGCGCAGGCTTTGCTCGCGCTCCCGCAGTCTGTCGGCCATCGCGTTGAAATCGCGGGTGAGGTCGCGGATCTCGTCGTCGGTTCTAGGCTCCGGCACCTGGTGGTCCAGTTCACCGGCCGCGATGCGGTCCGCCGCGTGGGCGAGGCGGCTCAGAGAGCCGGTGAGGTGACGGCTGAACCAGAAACCGACAACGATCGTGAGCACCGCGGCGCAGCCGGCGAAGACGGCGTATATGCGCCAGAGGCCGGCCTTTATGTCCTCGTACTTCTCCTCCAGGACGCCGACGTAGAGAATGCCGATCACGTCGCCGTCCACGTCGTGGATGGGATCATAGGCGCTTATGTACCAGTCGCGCACGACGAAGGCGCGATCGTACCAGCTCTTGTCGTTCTCCAGGACCTGGTCGTAGACTTCCTGGCTGACGCGGGTGGCGATGGCCCGCTGGCCCTTCTCTTTCATGACGTTTGTGGCGATCCGCACGTCCCACTGGAAGATGGTCACCGTGCCGAGCGGCTGGCCCTCGTAGGTCTCCTCCTGGAATACGATGGAGCGGATGCCGTCGACCATCTCGTAGTTGCGGTTCAGCAGCACGCCGCCGTACACGCAGCCGAGGACGTTGCCGTTGGGATCACGCACGGGAGCGGCCGCCTCCATGACCATGCCGCTGGTCTCCTGGGCCTTGGCGCGAGGCTTGGCCTTGGGAGTCGGCTCGAAGGCGATGAATGCCTGCTCCTGCAGGGCGCGTCCTTCGCGCACGAGGCGTTCCTGCCCGAGAATTGCGATGTGACTGGTCGGCTCGTCATGGAGCGCGCGGTAGATGATGGGGTCGCCGGAGAGGTCGTCGCCCGTCTCGTAAGGCGGCGCGCCACGCAGCAGCACCGTCCCTTCGTTATCCGTCAATCCGATGAAATCCAGGTCGCCGAGGCGCCGTATCACCTCGAGATCTGCGCGATGAAGCAGGGCCTCCCCGTTGCTCGCCGCATCCCGCATTTGGCGCCGGGCGGCCGTGGCGGCCACCAGCACGCGCAGCTCCTTGAGTTCGGAGTCCAAGACCGACCACGCCGAACGCAAGTCCAGGCTGACGCGCCGCTGCGCCTCGCGCAGCACAGTGTGGCCGATCAGATAGCCGCCCAGCACCGCGCAGAGCACCCCGAACATCAGCACCAGGAGGACGAAGTCCCTGAATACGCGTGTTTGAAGCCGGATACGCATAGCGTGAGAATTGACCTGACAGGTGGCGTGAGAACGACCGAAACAAGCCCTCTAAGACATGGTAGTGCGGCCCGTGCGCAGTGTCAAAGCCCTGCTTTCTGCCTGCGACGTTCTTGCGGGCCTCGGCGCCGTTGGTTAGAATGGACAGTTGGGTTCGCTATGATGTCGCTCCGGTCCGGCAGAACGGCGGCGTTACAGGTCGCGACCGGTATCTCAGCCGGAGTTTCACGCACATCAGGTGCGGTCGGCGTGTGTCTCTGCGCGCCGCTGCTGAGCCGAATGTCGCGACGACAGGAAACACCCGTGATGCAGCAAACCAGGCTCGCACCACCCTCCGAAGACAGGCGATGGAAGCTGGTGGAGGCCACGATGCGCCGCCACGGCTACCAGCGACATTCACTGATCGAGACGCTCCACAGCGTGCAGGAGAGTTTCGGCTACCTGACCCCGGAAGCACTGCGATACGTTGCCGACTGCCTGCGCCTGCCGCCGAGCGCCGTCTACGGCGTGGCCACCTTCTACCACTTCTTCACTCTTAAGCCCAAGGGGGACCACGTCTGCGTGCTCTGCCTCGGGACAGCCTGCTACATCAAGGGCGCCGGCGAGATAGAGGAAGCGGTGCGGCAGGAGTTCGGCATCAGCCCCGGCGAGACGACGGAGGACGGCCGCGTGAGCGTGCTGCGAGCACGCTGCCTGGGCGCTTGCAGCCTGGCTCCCGCCGCCTCTTTCGACGGTGAGGTGGCCGGCAATCTGACCCCCGAAGGCGTCGTGGACCGAATCCGCAGGTGGACCGAAGATGAGAGTTGATGAACTGGACGGAGCCGTCCGGGAACAGAAGGCGCTGCAGGAGCGCTTCCGGCATCGCATATATGTCTGCACCGCGGCCGGCTGCCTTTCGCTTCGCTCCGGTGACGTTCACGACGCGCTCCGGGAGGCGGTCAAGCAACGCGGGCTGGAGGACCAGGTCGCCGTCAGTGGCACCGGATGCCTCGGCCTGTGCGCTCGGGGGCCGCTGGTGCTGGTCGAGCCGGGCGGCGTGCTCTACGGTGGGGTCAAGCCCGACGACGCCTGCGAGATCGTCGACAACCTCGACGCCGGTCCGGTCGAACGGCTCCGTGTGGAGGCCGGGGACGCTTTCTACGGCAAGCAGAGGCGCATCGTACTGGAGAACTCCGGGCGGATAGATCCGGAGAAGCTGGAGGACTACCTGGCCGCCGACGGTTACGCGGCGTTGATGCAGGCCATATCGGAGATGACCCCGCACGATGTCGTGCAGGAGGTATCCCGCAGCGGACTGCGCGGGCGCGGCGGCGCCGGATACCCGACCGGACTGAAGTGGAGCACCGTCTACAACGCGCCGGGCCCGCAGAAGTTCGTCGTCTGCAACGCAGACGAGGGCGATCCAGGGGCGTTCATGGACCGCAGCGTCTTGGAGAGCGACCCGCACCGCGTCCTGGAAGGCATGGCCATCGCCGGCTATGCGGTCGGCGCCGATCACGGTTTCATCTACTGCCGGGCGGAATACCCGCTGGCCATCGAACGGCTCAGGAAGGCCATACGCCAGGCCAAGCGCGCCGAGCTGATCGGTGACGGCATTGCCGGCAGCAGCTTCAGCTTCGAGGTCGAGATCCGCCTCGGCGCGGGTGCGTTCGTCTGCGGCGAGGAGACGGCGCTGATGGCCTCGATAGAAGGCAAGCAGGGCCGACCCCGCCCCCGGCCGCCCTATCCGGCGAACTACGGACTGTGGGGCCGCCCGACGCTGATAAACAACGTCGAGACCTTCTCCAACGTGGCGCCCGTCATCCGAAAGGGCGCCGACTGGTTCTCCTCGATCGGCACGAAGGACAGCAAGGGCACAAAAGTCTTCGCCCTGGCCGGCAAGGTGCAGAACACGGGCCTGATCGAGGTGCCGATGGGTACGCCCCTCCGCCAGATCATCTTTGAGATCGGCGGCGGCGTGCCGAAAGGGCGCCAGTTCAAGGCCGTGCAGACCGGCGGCCCGTCCGGCGGCTGCATTCCGGCAGAGTTGCTGGACATCCCGGTCGACTACGAGTCGCTCAAGCAGGTCGGCTCCATAATGGGCTCGGGCGGGATGATCGTCATGGACGACCGCTCGTGCATGGTGGACGTGGCGAAGTACTTCATGGACTTCTGCCGCTCGGAGAGCTGCGGCAAGTGCGTGCCCTGTCGCGTCGGCACCACCCAGATGTACAACCTGCTGGCCAAGATCACCCGGGGCCGCGGCAGCATGGCCGACCTGGACATGTTGGAGGACCTCTGCGACCTGCTGGAGACCACCAGCCTCTGCGGCCTGGGGACGACGGCGCCCAATCCGGTCAGGAGCACGCTGCGCTACTTCCGGCACGAGTACCTGGCGCACATAAGAGACAGGGAATGCCCCGCCGGCGTCTGCAAGATGGCCAAGGCTGCGGAGGCGACCACATGAGAACGAACCCCGCGCAGTCCGATCCGGTCCACGCCAGGCGCACCGTCAAGACGCTGACTATCAACGGCATCCACGTGAGTGGTCGCGATGACCAGACGATCCTGGAGGTCGCGCGCGAGAACGGCATACACATCCCCACCCTCTGCGTCCTGGAGGGGCTCAGCACGGTCGGGGCCTGCCGCGTCTGCCTGGTGGAGGTGGCCGGGCGACGGGGCCTGGTGCCCTCCTGCTCCACGCTGATCGAGGAGGGCATGGTCGTCACCACGGACAGCGAACGCCTGACCGAGTACCGCCGCAAGATCGTGGAACTCCTGTTCAGCGAGCGCAATCACGTCTGCGCCGTCTGCGTCAGCAACGGGGACTGCGAGCTGCAATCCCTGGCCCAGGAGCTCGGCATCAATCACGTCCGGTATCCCTACCTCTACCCGGCCGCAGACGTGGACGCGACGCATCGTGAGTTCGGCATCGACCATAACCGATGCATCCTCTGCACGCGCTGCGTGCGGGTCTGCGATGAGATAGAGGGCGCGCACACTTGGGACCTCACCGGCCGCGGGCTGGGCACGCGCGTCATTACCGACCTGAAGCAGGACTGGGGCAATTCGCTCACCTGCACGAACTGCGGTAAGTGTGTGGTCTGCTGTCCGACCGGCGCCCTGTTCCACAAAGGGGTCGGCGTCGGCGAACAGAAGAAGGACACCGAGTTCCTGCCTTACCTGACCAGCATGCGCGAGGCCCGAGAGTGAGCAAGATACGGCTGGGAACCATCTGGCTCGACGCCTGCTCGGGCTGTCACATGTCGTTCCTGGACATGGACGAAGCGCTGCTGCCGGTGGCCGACCGCGTCGAGGTCGTCTTCAGCCCGCTGGTGGACGCCAAGACCATCCCGGAGCAGGTCGACGTGTTCCTGATCAGCGGCTCGGTCAGCACCGAGGAGGACGTCGAGACCGTCCGCAAGATACGCGAGAGCGCCGCCGTCGTCGTTTCGCTCGGCGACTGCGCGGTCACGGGGAACGTGCCCTCGATGCGCAACCGCTACAGCGCGGCGGAGGTGCTGGACGCCGTCTACAGGGAATCGGATCCGGAGGGGGACATCCCCAGCCAGGAGGTGCCGAAGCTGCTCGACCACGCGCTCCCCGTCCATCACATCGTGGAGGTGGACGCCTTCATCCAGGGCTGCCCGCCCCATCCCGACCTCATCAAGTTCATTCTCAACGAACTGCTGGAGGGCCGCGTCCCCGGACGGGGCGTCCGTACGACGTTCGGATAGCCCCAAGGCATGGCACCATGTCGAAGCAGATAACCATACAGCCCGTCACCCGGATCGAAGGGCACGCCAAGATCACCCTCCACCTGGACGACGCCGGTGCCGTGGAGGACGCCCGGTTCCACGTCACTCAGTTCCGCGGCTTTGAGAAGTTCTGCCAGGGGCGGCCGTTGCAGGAGATGCCGTCGATCACCGCGCGCATATGCGGCATCTGTCCGGTTAGCCACATGATAGCCAGCGGCAAGGCCTGCGACGCGCTGCTCGCCGTGCGCATACCTCAGACCGCAGTCAACCTGCGACGGTTGCTCGTGCTGGCCGAGCTCGTGCAGAGCCATGCCCTCAGCTTCTTCCACCTTTCGTCGCCTGACCTGCTGCTGGGGATGGACGCCGATCCGGCCGAGCGCAACGTCTTCGGCCTGATAGAGCGATACCCCGAACTCGCAAGACGGGGGATTGCGCTGCGCAAGTACGGCCAGCAGGTCATCGAGTGGTTGGCGGGCAAGCGCATCCACGCCGCATGGGTTGACGCCGGCGGCGTCAACAACCCGCTGGACGAGCAGCGAAGGGACCTGATCGCCGCGGGGCTGCCGGACGCCCTCGAAGCGGCGCGCGCCACCCTCGACCAGTTCGGGGACATGCTGGCCAACTTCGAGACGGAGGTGGCAACTTTCGGCAACTTCCCCAGCGCCCACATGGGCCTGGTCGACGCGCAGGGGCGCCTCGAGCACTACGACGGCCTGCTGCGCATGGTGGACGCCGACGGCACCCGCCTGGTGGACGATGCCGGCCCGGCCGACTACCGGGACTTCATCGCCGAGAAGACTGAGCCCTGGACCTTCCTCAAGTTCCCCTACTACAAGCCCCGCGGCTACCCGGACGGCATGTACCGCGTGGGGCCGCTGTCCCGGCTGAACGTGGCCGACAGTTGCGGCACGCCGCTGGCGGACGCCGCCCTGGAGGACTTCCGCGCGCTGGCCGACGGGCCCGTCAGCAGTTCCTTCCACTACCACTACGCGCGCCTGATCGAGATCGTCCACTGTCTGGAGCGCATGCAAGAGATGATCGACGATCCCCAGATCACCGACCCGCGCGTGAAGGCCAATGCCCAGCCCAACGCCGAAGAGGGCATCGGCGTCGCCGAGGCGCCCCGCGGCACCCTCATCCACCACTACAAGATCGACGACCAAGGACGCATCCGCTGGATGAACCTGATTGTCGCCACGGGCCACAACAACCTGGCCATGAACGCCGGCGTGCGGCAGGTGGCCAGGCATTTCGTCAAGGGCGGCCGGCTTGAGGAAGGCATGCTGAACCGCGTCGAGGCCGTGATCCGGGCGTTCGACCCGTGCTTGAGTTGCTCGACACACGCGGCCGGCCAGATGCCCCTGATCGTGCAGTTGATGGACGCAGGCGGGCAGGTCTTGGACGAGAAGAGGCGGGACTGATGCCCCGCGTGCTCGTCGTGGGTTACGGCAATCCCCTGCGCAGGGACGATGCGCTCGGATGGCATGCCGTCCGCGAACTGAAGCGGCGCACGGAGCCCGCGGAGATCCAATGCCTGCCCACGCGCCAGCTCACCCCTGAACTGGCCGACCGGATGCGCCACGCGGATCGGGTCATCTTCATCGATGCGTCCGCAGAGGCCGAGCCGGGCCGAGTGGACGTCCGGCGCGTCGAGGCGATCCCCAGCCGGCCGAGCTTCTCCCACCGCTACACACCGGCGGGCCTGCTGGCGCTCTGCCAGACGCTCTACTCGGCCTGCCCGGA
>CAYUDW010000020.1:14761-19431 GCA_964442595.1 uncultured candidatus Brocadiaceae bacterium | reverse complement strand
CCGGCGGCTGCGGGCGAGCTGCTCGTCTTTGGGCACCAGGCTCAACTCCCGGACCATCTCCATGATCGGCTTGGCCGGATCGTTGGACCAGAAGATGCCCGTGTCCTCGGCCTCGTCATATCGATAGCCCGCCCGCTCCCCGTAGGCGTCCTCAAGCGCCTTGCCGCTCAGCAGATCGGCGTGCCAGTGCAGTACGACGTAGTCCAGGTCGATCTGTTCGACAAAGATGCCCTCGCGGCGTATCTCGCGGATCACGTGGCCCGTGGGATCGATCAAGGACGCGTTGTTGCGCCAGGTGCTGGTGAGGATGTAGTAACCGTGACGCAGGGCGCGGGCCGCGGGGTTGATCTGCCCGGGCCACTGCGAGGCCCAGACGATCAGTTCAGCCCCCTTGCGCCCCAGGACCTCCCATCCGTCATCGAACGCCATGTCGTAGCAGATCTGGCAGGCCACCTTGCCGAAGTCGCACTCGAAGACCGGGAACTCCTTGCCCGGCGCAACGCCCCCTTCCAGGACGTCGGAGTCGACCCCGTCCACAGCGTGCACCTTGCGATAGATGCCGACCGGCTCGCCCGAACGGTTCAGCAGCACGGCCGCGTTGCTGTAGAGGCCCTTCTCCGGGTCCTCCGCCAGTGCCATGGGCACCAGCACGTAGGTCTTCAGCTCGCGAGCCTTGTTGCCCATCACGTCGAGCACGGGCCCTTCCAGCGGGAGCGACACTTCAGCCGCAGTTCCCTTGCGTCCGCCGTTGACGGCCCACTCCGGCAGCGCGGCAATGTCCAGACGGGCGCCGTACCGGGTCCGTGCCTGCTCGGCCATGAGGTCCAGGAAGCCCCCCAGTTCTTCCAGCCGGGCCTCCAGGCCGGGGTACTCGCCGAACATGTCGTGCATCGCCGTTCCGACTACAACCTTGCGCGGGCCTGCCGTCTGCCGCTCCATCTGGATTCCTCCGGTCAATGTAACAGGACGGAGCCACGCCTCATTGCCGGAAACTGCGCGGCGTGCGTGCCCTGATCGCGCCGTACTCCAGTTCCTGGATCGCACGGCCGCGCCCGCTGGCTGACTCGCCGACGCGCGGCCTAGATCCAGCCGCGGTCACGCATGGACTCCACAAGCTCCTGAACCGCGATGGCCAGACACGCCGTCCGCAGCGAGCAGCCCCTGTCCTCGGCCAGCTCCATCATAACGTCGAAGGCTTGTCGGATGCGGTCGTCTATCAGTTCGAACGTCTCTTCCTTCGTGGTGAGTGCACCGCTCTTGGCCTTGCGCCACTCCACGTACGAAGCGATGACACCCCCCCCGTTGGCCAGAATGTCCGGCACGACCGGTATGGCCCGCTCGACCAGAACGGCCTCCGCCTCGCGCGTGGTGGGGCCGTTGGCACCTTCGACGATGAGGGCCGCGCGCACGTCGGCCGCGTTGTTTCCGTTCAGCACGTCTTCCCTGGCGCAGGGCAACAGGACATCCACCTCGAGCGCCAGCAGGTCGGCGTTGGTGATCTCGTCGCCACCTGGGAAGCCCCGGACGCCGCCCTCGTTTCTTACGTGCTCTTTGAGCTTCCAGGGGTCCAGGCCGTCTTCGCAGTAGACGCCTCCCGTGACGTCGCTGGCCGCGACAACGACGACCCCCGCCTCCGCCAGGAACATGGCGGTGTGGCTGCCCACGTTGCCGTATCCCTGCACGGCCGCCGTAGCCTGCCCGGCGGGCCTGGAGAGGATGGCGTCCAGCGCCAGCAGGGCGGCCTGGCTGACGCCGCGGCCGGTGGCTTCAAGGCGGCCCGGCAGGCCACCCACGCGCGGAGGCTTGCCTGTGACGGACTCAGGAATGTGGGTCTCTCCGAATATGACGGCCATGTCCGTCGGTCCGGTGCCCATGTCCGGCGCGGGGATGTACTCGCCGCGCTCCAGCTCCGCGCGGATCAGGTGCACGTACTCTTTGATGACCGCCGTTTTCTCGAACCGGCTGAGCTTGGTGGGAGAGATGGAAAGGCACGACTTGCCCCCGCCGAAGGGGATGCCGGCCAGCGCGGTCTTGAGCGTCATGAGCTCGGCCAGGCGTCGGGCCTCGGCCTGCGTGACATCGGCGCTCATGCGGAGCCCGCCCTTGGCCGGGCCGCGCACCGTGCAGTCGTAAACCACGTAGCAGTCGCCTTCGATGAGGTCGTCGCTGCTCGTTTTCAAGTTCAGGTTGAGATGGATCTCCTTCTCCGGTTTGCTCAGCAGCCGGCGGGCGGCCGCCGGGATGTCCACGTAGTCCTGCAGCCCTTCGAAGTCCACGACCCGTTCCATGGTTGTCTACCTTCAAGTACGAGGTGATCTGCTCAGCGGTCGGCCCTTATATCACCGGGGGTGGCGGCCGTCAACGCGCCCGCTGCCGGGCCGGTGTGCGCTGCTCTTTGGCTCGTGCCCGGCCGCGGCCGGACGCCAATTCACCAGGCACGGTCAGCCCGTGGGCGTCCGGCGGCTGCGCCAGGGCAGGATGTCGGTGTGGTCGCGGGCGATCATCCGCACCGTGCGGGCGTCCAGGCGCTCCACGCCGTCCAGCTCTGCAATGCGGTCGCAGTAGTCCGAGCGCATGTACTCTACCTTGATCTCCATGGGCTCGATGGGACTGAACGGCCGGGCCTTGCCGACCAGGTCGATGGCCCTGCGCGCGGCCTCGCGGATGAGGGCGTGGGCCTCGTCCGCGGGATAGGCAATGGCCCGATTGCGGCCGACGCCTTGCTTCACGGCAGCCGTCTCTATCGGGCTGAAGAACGCGCGCGCCTCGGCGCACGCCGCCTCATCCCCCGAGACCATGAGCATGGGCACGCCGTATCCACCCGCCAATATGCCCCAGAGGGCCAGCTCGCCCACCTTGCGACCGTTCACGTAGAAGTTCTGAATGGACGTGGAGCTCTGCGTGTGGTCCAGGAAGCCGTTGAGCGTGCCGGCCATTGCATGGGCGCCCACGAAGAATGTGCCGTCGCAGCTCTCGTCCAGCTTGCCCCACCATCGCTCTTCGTCGCGCGGGTCGTACTCGCCGCGCTCGTCGAGCATCTCGAGGATGAAGTTCTGCCGACCGACCCCCGCGTGACCGTCCATTACGATAACGTGATCGGCCCCGCCGTCGAACGCACCCCCGATGGCCGCGTTCACGTCGTGCATCAGCTTCTCGCAGGACTCGCGGTAGAGCTCCTTCTTGTCGAACTGGCGCTGCTCTTCCTCGTCGAGTCCCGTCACGCCTTCCAGGTCGGTATGGATGTAGATCCTCACGGCTTCTATCTCCTTCTCGGATGCCAGTCCCCGGGGTCCGAGGTGATCCAGCGGATGGTGCGCGCGTCGAGTCGCTCGGCGCCCGGGCGATCCACGGCCCCATCGCAGTAGTCCGAGCGGTTGAACTCTACCTTGACTTCCATCGGCATTATGGGCATGAAAGGCCGCGCCGTGCCGACCAGCTCCAGGGACCGCCGCGCCGCTTCGCGGATGCGCGCACGGGCCACATCGGCGGGGTAAGCGATGGCCCGATTGCGGCCCACGCCCTGCTTGACGGCTGCCGTCTCCACCGGGTTGAAGAACGCACGGGCTTCAGCGCATGCGGCCTCGTCGCCCGAGACCATCACCAGCGGCACGCCGAACGCGGCGCTGCTGAGAGCGCACTGAGCCAGCTCGCCGATGCGCCGCCCGTTCAGGTACCAGTTAAAGATGGTTGCCGAACTCTGCGTGTGGTCCAGAAAGCCGTTAAGCGTGCCGGCCATCGCGTGGGTGCCCACGGCGAAGGTGGCGTCATACGTGTCATCGAGGGCGAGCCCTTCCTGCTTCGACCGGTCGACGTAGCTGGCGCGTTCGTCCAGCATGTCGAGGATGAAGTTGTACCGGTTGCGCCCTCCGTGCCCGTCCAGGACGGCCACGTGTTCGGCGCCGCCCTCGAAGGCACCGGCCACGGCGGCGTTCACGTCCTGCATGAGCTTCTCGCAGGACCCGCGGTAGACCGCCTCGTTACCGAAATCCATCTGCTCGGCCTGGTCGACGCCGGTGACGCCTTCCAGGTCGGTCATCATGTAGACTTTCACAGTGAGTCCCTCCCTCGGGTGCCTTCCCTGTCAGGCGCAGCACGTTGCTTCCCTGATTACGTCGCGGAACTCCCCTCTGATCCGGTCCTCCAGCAGACGCCAGGCGTCCCTCTCTTCGGCCGAGCGCACGTCGGGAGCGAAGCCGAACCCGAGGTACAGGTTGATGGCCGGCACGCGCGGGGGGTTCGTGGTCAGGTAGGCGCTCTCGTAGCCCAGATCCACCATGCGGCGCAGGCAGGCCGCCAGCAGGGGCTTGCCAAGCCCCCGCCCCTGGTAGGCCGGCACGATGGCCACCCAGTGCACGCGCCCGCGGCACAGGCCGGGGTAATGGTCGTTGTGCCAGGCGGTGATGGTGCCGATCGCATCGCCCGCGCCGTCGCACAGGTAGAGCTGACGCTCGCGCAGTTCACTTTCGTCGCTTCCGAACCTCTCGGCGAAGAGCGCCGGACTCGCCACGTTGAACTTGTCCGCCAGGGCGTGGATGCGCACCCAGGCTGCGACATCGCCCGGCTGATAGCGCCTGAAGGAGAAGGGCGCAGGCAGCGGCGCCCGGGGCAGATCATCCAGCGTGGGCCGCACCATCGCAATGGACAGGTGGGGCAATGTCGGATCCATGGCG
>CAYUDW010000020.1:10158-14661 GCA_964442595.1 uncultured candidatus Brocadiaceae bacterium | reverse complement strand
ACGAGGGCCACCAGCGGATTGTCGTCGATGTCGAGCGGCAATTCGACCAGCCCGCGGCGGCGCGCCGACTCCCAGCAGGCGAAGATGATCTCTGTGGCCTTCAGGGCGTTCCGGGCGCCGTGCTCCGGCTCCGTGCCCTTCTCCAGGCACTCGACGGCATGGGCGATGCCCCTCATGTGGTAGGCCAGGGGCTCGTCGGAGCGCCCGTGCAGCCCTTCGCCCTCGGTGTCGATGTTCTCCCACTCGGTGCTGCCTTTGCGCTTGATGCGCAAGAGGGGCCTGGGATCCTCGTCCACAAAGGGGCCGACCTCTATCGCACCGTCGGTGCCGACCAGCTTGTCATAGGCGCCGACGACCGTCCGTGCGGCGTCGCGCGGACCCGTCAGGCACTGGCCGAACACGCCGTTCTCGTACTTCCAAAGCCCGTAGGCGATGTTCTCGTTATGGCTGCCGAAGACGAGCATTTCCCTGCTGTAGTCGATCTGAGCGATGGCCCAGACGGCGGCCTGATGGCCGTTGAAGAAGCCCTGCATGTCCATGTGGTGAGTGCCGCCGTCGTAGAGGTTGCTCTCACCGTACTGCATCAGCAGCAGGTCGCCGATCTCGCCTGCGTCCAGCAGTTCCTTCGCCTTGCGGAAGGGGCCGCCGAAGCGCCGCATGTGGTTGAAGGTGAGCTGCACCCCGTTCTCCTGGCAGACGCGGGTCATGCGCTTGCAGCCGCCCCAGGTGGTGGCCATCGGCTTCTCGCAGTGGACGGCCTTCACCCCCGCCTCGGCGCAGTCCACCGTCATCTGCTCGTGCAGGTGCATCCACGTGCAGATGCTGACGATGTCGAGGTCCTCCTTCTCGAGCATCTCATGGTAGTCGAGGTAAGTCCGGGCCACGCCGAACTGCTCGGCAAAGCGGTCGGCCCTCTCCTGCACCAGGTCGCAGCAGGCAACGATCTCGCACTTGTCGCCCAGCGCCTGATAACCGGGCGCATGGCGGTACGCCATCGCATAGCCCTTGACGCTGCGCTTGACGCGTTCATCACCACAGCCGATAAACCCCACGCGAAAGGCCATCTTCCGTCTCCTCCCGTGCCCGCAGCACGGACTGTGTGGCGGACGGGCCGCGTCGGGCGCCGGCCCATCCATTGACCAACCCGCAGAAGCGCCGCCCCGCAAGTCCACAGACCACGTTTGTCATGGCGCCTGGCCAGAGCGCAAGGTACGGCGGCTTCCGCACTCAGACCGGGGAAGTCTACGGCCTGCGGAAGTCGGTGTCAATGGCCCGGCGATTGCGCCCCCGCCGATCAGGACCGAAGGCGTCGGCCGCATCAGGAGATGTCGGCCAGCAGGCTGGGCAGCACTTGTTCGGCGGCCCGGCGGCCGAGCAGCTCATAGCCCTCGGCGTTCGGATGCACGTCATCGGGCAGGTAGCCCGCGTCCGGCTCGCCGATCAGGGCGAGGCCGTCAAAGAGGTGGACGTGCTCGTCGCCGCAGTCCCGCAGCCGCCGCACCGCCTCCGCAGTGTGCGCGCGGTAATCCGACAGGCTCATGCCCACCGCATTGCCCTCTTGCTCGCGCGGGGGCGAAACGATGGCCGTCATCAGGCCGATGGGTGCAACGGGATGCTTCTGGCGGATCGTGCGGACCATGCCGATGACGGCCGGTTGGTACGTGCGCGGCGAGAAGGAGTTGTGCGCCATGATGTTGATGCCCAGCTTCAAGGTGATGACGTCTGCCGGGAGGTCGCGGATCATCATCGCAACGACCGGATCGCAGTCGCAGTTGCCCCCGTAGCCCAGGCAGGTCATGTGCAGGTCCAGCGAGCGTGCGACAATGCCGGGCCACGTTCGCGACGGGCTGTGCGCGCCGCCGCACTGCGTGATGGAGCTCCCGTAAGCGATCCAGCGGCGCCGCGAATCCTGCGCAGGCCGCAGCAGCGAGCCGTCCGGCACGCGCAGGGACTTCAGGCACACGATGCTCGCCGGGGGCAGCCATAGCTCGTAGGTCGAGGGGGCGCCCGACAGGCCGTCGAACCCGACAGAGCCTTCCCCTGCCGAGAGGATTGCCGTGCCGAGCAGGTCCGCCCCGTGCGTCAGGTCGAAGGGGCGGTCCTCCTCCGCCGGTTCGACGTCCAGGGCCAGCGAACGCGCGTCCGTCTCGAACCGCAGACGCACGCCGGCCGCCATCTCGGCCCGGTTCGCCAGCCCGTCTTCCGGGTAGAAGAGCTCCTTCTCGTCGAAGACAATCCGCCAGGGCTTGATCCATCCGTCGCCGGTCTCCAGCGAGACGGCGCCCTGCACCCACTCCGGCGTGATCCTCTCTTCGATCATCTTTGCCTATGCACCTCCATCTGGGCAATCCGGCAGGCTGAAGCCGTGGCTCCGGCACCGGGGCAGGACTCATACACGAATGCCTGGCCCCATGCAAGCACAGCCGGGGGCGCCCCGCCGCTACAGGGGTAGTTCGGTGCCGATGCCGAGTTCCCGGGCCCGCCGGTAAACGCGGATCGCAGTGGCCATGTCCTCCAGCGCGATGCCGAGGTTCATGCTCATGGTGCGCTCGGCGTCGGACTCGCGACCGGGCTTGATACCCGCTGCGATCTCGCCGAGGTCGGCGTAGGGGGGCGGCAGCGATCGGAGGAATCCGTCGTGCTTGTAGTGCTCGACCTGCCCGAGGTCGTCCGTGGCGAACTTATCGACCTCCGCCATGGCCGCCGCCTGCCAGGAGGTGTCGTAGTCGAGCGGGCAGGCGAAGGCGCCCTCCGCCAGCCAACCGGCCGGGATGGAGGGCTCGGGATCGTTCCGCGTCGGCAGGCTGGTGACCACGATGTCCAATCCCTGCACGGCCTGCCGCACCTCCCGCACGGGCTCGACGGCCACGCCGAGCCGGGCGTTCATCTCCTCGGCGTAGCGCTCTGCGGACTCGGCCCGGATGTCGTAGGCCTTCACGGTTCGGATGTCGAAGAGGCAGCAGAGCGCCTCCAGATTGGTCCGTCCCTGCACGCCGCAGGCGACGATGCCGACGCTCGCGCTGTCCGGGCGCGCCAGGTACTTGGCGGCCACGGCCGTCGCCGCCCCCGTACGCATGGCCGTGATCCACGTGCAGTCCATGGCGGCGATGGGCACGCCGGTGTCCGGGTCGTTGAGGATCAGCAGCCCCGACAGGTAGGGGAGCCCCTTGCCGGGGTTCTCGGGATAGCCGCCGACCCACTTCATTCCCGCCGATTCGAGCCCGGGGATGTAGGCCGGCATGGCCAGGATGAAGGCGTCCGTTCGGGGGCGGATGCCCACCTTGGGAGGCATCTCCACGTTGCCCCGGCCCTTCTGCTGGAACATCTCGTCGATGGCCTCGACGAACTCCGCCATCGAGAGCCCTACCTGCTCCACTTCCCGTCGACACAGATATAGGAGGCCGTCCCGTGCCACGAAATCTCCTTTGGCTCTCGGCGTGACCGATGGGGCTACGCTGGCCCCGGAACTCCCGCAAGATGGCGCACGACTGCGGCCACCACCTCGGCGGTGAACGCCAGCTCGTCCCGGTCCATCAGTTCCATCGAGTCGGCCGGTGTGTGGATGGGCACGCCGCTGCCGCTGTTCATGAAGGCGAGCGCCGGCACGCCGTTGAGGAGAAACGGGGCGTGGTCCGAGGACATGATCTGCTTCTCGTCCACCTGGTAGCGGGGGAACTGTCCCAGCACGCGCAACACCTCCTCCTTGCGTTCCTCCGGCCAGCCCATCACGTGCACCTGCGGCGTGCAGCCGGCGATGCCCACGCCATCCATCTGAATCGCCGTCCGGGTTGCGCGCGTCTGGTCGGGATGGCGGCGGACGTATTCCACGCTGCCCAGAGCGCGCAGGTGCCGGCCGTACTCCTCAGCTCCGAAGGCGATGAAGTCGATGCCGAGCCGGCGCTCGGCCGCCGCCGCGAACACCTCGCATAGCTCCAGCACCACGGCCGTTCCGGAGGCGTCGTCCGCCGCGCCCGGCGTGAGGGCCGCCGTGTCGTAGTGCGCGCCGACGACTATCCGACCCTCCTCGGCGCCGGGCAGATGGCCGATCACGTTGTGCCCAGTCGAGTCGTATCGCCGGGCACGGATGCGCAGCCGCGCCCGCGTGCCCTCCTGCTCCATGAGCCGTCGGGAGACGGGCTCCGCCACGGCGGCGGCCGGCACTTGGAGGAAGGGGTCACGGATGAGCTTGCTGGAGACGTGCTCTGCTGAGGTAGCGACGATCGCGGCCGCCGGCCTTCGCTCTTCGATGGCCTGCAGGCCCACGTTCCGGTTCATCGCCAGGTTGCTGCCCGCTTCGCCGTGGAGCACCAGTATCTTGCCTTCCAGGTCCGGCCTGAACTCCAGCTCGTGGCGCGTGCCGACAACGGCCAGCTCCGCCTCCACGTCGCAGCCGTTCGTGAACGTCTGCGCGAGAGCGGGCAGCGACTGCGGCCCACCGTCTCCCAGCAGCGTCAGCTCAGTCCCTTCATAGTCCCACCCCGGGCAGGGGTAATCCTGCACCTC
>CAYUDW010000020.1:7320-10058 GCA_964442595.1 uncultured candidatus Brocadiaceae bacterium | reverse complement strand
GCGTCAGCTCAGTCCCTTCATAGTCCCACCCCGGGCAGGGGTAATCCTGCACCTCCATTTTGGCCCCACATCGCCGCATGTGCGAGGCCATGTAAGTCACCGCTTCCTCGTCGGCGGGCGTGCCGCTAAGGCGCGGCCCGATCTCCTCGCACAGATACCGCAGATGCTCCCAGAGCCTATCTTTGGCAATCTCCATTCGCTTGCTCCTGGTCATCGGCCACCCGAAACGTCAACCCGCGCTGCCCGCACGACTCTAAGGACTCCCCGGCCGGCTTTCAACAGCAGGCACGCAAGCGACGGTGGACATCTCCGATTCCGAGCGGTAGTATTAGCGGCTCGAACGAGCAGCCAGGGAGAAGCGCCAATGTTCATCGACATCCACGTTCACACGCGCAGGATACCGGGCCCGCCGCGCGCCGACGGGCAGACCTATGCGACGCCAGAGCAGCTCATCGAGCGCTACGACCGGATCGGCGTGGAGCAGGCCGTGCTGCTGCCGGGGGTGAACCCGGAGTGCGCCCACGTGCTGGGGTCGAACGAAGAGGTCATGGAGATATGCGAAGCGCATCCGGGGCGCTTCATCCCGTTCTGCAACGTGGACCCCCGGGCCGTCGCTAACTCGGCGGACGCTCCCCTGGACCGGCTGCTGGGCTTCTACCGCGACCGGGGCTACAAGGGCGTCGGCGAGGTGTGCGCCAACCTGCCGTTCGTTCACCCCATGGTGCGCAACTTGTTCAAGCACGTCGAGGCGGCCGGCTTCCCCCTGACCTTCCACGTGGCGCCCCAGATCGGCGGGGTGTACGGCCTGTATGACGATCCCGGCCTGCCCCAACTCGAAAGCAGCCTCCAGGCGTTCCCGCAACTGCGCTTCCTGGGGCACTCCCAGCCCTTCTGGGCGGAGATGGCTCCCCTCCGGTTCCCGGATGAGCGGTCCGGCTACCCCGATTATCCCGTCGACGAAGAGGGCGTGGTGCCGAAGCTGATGCGGCGCTTCCCCAACCTGTACGGAGACCTCTCGGCGGGAAGCGGCCATAACGCCCTGGCGCGCGATCCCGACTACGCGGTGCAGTTCCTCAACGAGTTCCAGGATCGGCTCCTTTTCGGCACCGACATCTGCACGCCGGATACGCCTACGCCGCTGGTGGACTTCCTGACGGGGCTGCGGGATGAGGGCAAGATCGGCGAGGAGGTGTTCCGGAAGGTTGCGCGCGAGAACGCCCGCACACTGCTCGACTTATAGGGGGGGCAGGCGCTTCGCGGGAACACTGAACGGACAACTTGTCTGGATCGGGAGAGAACCTTGAGTGCAGAGATGAGTAAGCTGGCGCTGCTGGGTGGGCCCAAGAGCGTCACCCTCGAACCGGGTGACCTCTTCACGTGGCCCATCCTGACGGAGGAAGACGAGGAGGCAGTGCTGGGCGTGCTTCGCGCCCGCGCCATGAGCGGCACGGCACTCACCAAGGAGTTCGAGAAGGAGTTCGCTGCCTGGATGGGGACGCAGTTCGCCCTCGGTTATCCCAACGGAACCGACAGCCTGCGGGCGGCCATGTGGGCCTGCGGCGTGGGAGCGGGTGACGAGATCATCTGCCCCAGCATGACCTACTGGGCCAGCGCGGCGCCGGCCCTGCCGCTGGGGGCGGCCGTCAACTTCGCCGACATACTGCCCGACACGCTGTGCATCGATCCGGACGACATCGAGCACCGCATCGGGCCGCGCACCCGCGCCATCGTCGCGGTTCACTACGCGGGCTACCCGTGCGAGATGGACGAGATCATGGCCATCGCCCGCAAGCACGGGGTGAAGGTCATCGAGGACGTCTCCCACGCGCAGGGCGGCTTCTACAAGGGGCGGATGTGCGGCACCATCGGCGACGTGGGGGCGATGAGCCTGATGAGCGGCAAGAGCTTCGCCGTCGGAGAGGCCGGCATCCTGGTGACCGACGACCGCGAGATCTACGAGCGCTGCATCGCCTACGGCCACTACGAGCGCACCGGGGCCCCCTCGCGCTGGAACCCTGTGGACTCCCAGGTCACCGACGAGGGCCTGAAGCAGTACGCCGGCCTGCCCCTCGGCGGCGCCAAGCACCGTATGAACCAGATGTGTTCGGCGATGGGGCGCGTGCAGCTCAAGTACTACCCGGACAGGATCGCCGAGATCCAGCGGGCGATGAACCGGTTCTGGGACCTGCTGGAGGGCGTGCCCGGCATTCGGGCGCACCGCCCGCCGGCGGACTCAGGCTCGACCATGGGCGGGTGGTACTTCGCCCGAGGCATCTACCGGTCCGAGGAGCTGCAGGGGCTGCCGTGCGAGAAGTTCTGCGAGGCGGTCCGCGCAGAGGGCGCCGGCATGTGCTATCCGGGAGCGAACGGGGCGCTTCACCTGCACCCCGTTTTCCATACCGCCGACATCTTCAACATGGGGCAGCCGACGATGATCTCGTTCGGTCAGCGGGACGTCCGGCAGGGCCCGGGTACGCTGCCGATGTCAGAGAAGATCGGCGAGATCGCAGTCGGCGTCCCGTGGTTCAAGAAGGACCGGCCTGACCTCATCGAGCAATACGCGGCCGCCTATCGCAAGGTGGCCGAGAACGCCGACCAGGTGCCCCGCGGCGATTAGCAGGTTGACTGGCTTACCGCGGAGAGAGGCGAACGACATCACGTCCTGAGAGGACTTCCCATGGCCCGCAAGCGCAGAGACATCCTGATCCTTGCCGACTCGACACGCGGGCACGCGCGCT
>CAYUDW010000020.1:5505-7220 GCA_964442595.1 uncultured candidatus Brocadiaceae bacterium | reverse complement strand
AGACATCCTGATCCTTGCCGACTCGACACGCGGGCACGCGCGCTCACGGCTCGCGGACGACCTGGACATACTCTATCCCGATCGCGTCGCGAAGATCGACTTCACGACCACGCGGATCACCGCGGCAACTCTGGCCCCGTACGCCTGCGTCGTCACGCAGGTGAGCAACGGCGCCAACCTGCCCAGGCTCAACTACCGGTCGGTGACCGCCTACGCGCGCCAGGGCGGCCAGGTGATGTCGTGCCTCTTCGAATACGCCGCGAACCGCGGCCTGCGTTTCAGCAAGACGCATGTGATGGACCGCGTGCGGCCGGCCATGCAGATCGACGTCGAGTGTGACGTGACGCGCGGCTTTGCCGCGGGCGACCATGTCTGGTGGTTCGGTTGCCTGGAGAACACGCCGGACACGCGGTACGAGAACCAGATGCTCCAGCGGCAGGTCATCGGCGTGCGCGAGTCCGACCGCTTGCGCATACTGGCCACCTCCAACCTGAACCATGCCGCCGTCATGCTCGAAGAGAAGGTCGGCAAGGGCCGCATCGTCGCGCTCGACATGCTCTCGCCGGGCCGGCCGTACTTCAACAGCCACGGCGCGACCAACAAGTATCTTTTCCTGGCCAACATGCTCGGCAGCGGGGTCCGCTATGGGAAGCACTACCCGAAGCGGCTGAGCTACGAGGAGTTCGTCGACGCCATGGCCGACCTGGCGCGCGCGCATCCGGGCCTGACCATGCAGAACGGGGGACCGTGCAGCGACGGCCGGGACATGTGGAGCTTCAGCCTCGGCGACGAAGCGAACCCGACCCTCTACGTCGGCGCGTCGATCCACGGCTGGGAGTGGGAGAACGCCTACGGTGTGCTGCGCCTTGCGGAGTTGCTTGCCGAACGGCCCGACCTGGAGGGGCTCGACACGAGCCGGCTGCACTTCAAGCTCATGCCCATCCAGAATCCCTGGGGCCACGAGCACTTCACTCGGCAGAACGCGCGCGGAGTGGACCTGAACCGAAGCTTCGACTGCGCCTGGGAGAACCTGCCCCAAATGCAGGACGTCCCGACGCCGTGGGACTACAATTACCACGGCGCGCGGCCGGCATCGGAGCGCGAGACGCAGATCATCCAGGGCATCATCGACCGGCACCGCCCCGTGTGCGTGCTCGACTTCCACACTGCGGATTACGGGCTGATGCCGGCGCACGGGAGCGACCAGAACCTCATGGAGGCCATCCATGCCAACATCAGGGCACGGCTCAAAGATCGCTTCCTCTGCCAGCGGCCGCCGGGCGGTCCGTTCCAGCAGGTAAACATGGAGGAGATGGTCAATCCCGCGCGTCCCATGGGGAATCTGATGGACTACGGCGTGAAGCAGGGGGCACTTGCGTCATTCGTGATCGAGATGTCGGGCAACCGCGACGGAATGCATGCGATCTTGATGAACACGGAGACGGTGGTTGAGATATGCCTGGCCGCCGTGCAGGAGTGCCTGCGCAGGATGGCGTCCGACAAAAGCAAGGGAGATGGCGCCTCCTGACCGTCTGCCCTGGTGCCGAGATGAGCCCACGCACAGCAAGCCTCTTCACGCACATTGAGCACGCGGACGCCGCCACGGCCGAGGTGAGCGTGGACCTGTCGCGGCGGGCCCTCCAACCCATCAAACTGCTCCTGTACGGCAAGTTCTGCGAGCATCTGGGCTCCAACATCTACAACGGCATGGACGC
>CAYUDW010000020.1:0-5405 GCA_964442595.1 uncultured candidatus Brocadiaceae bacterium | reverse complement strand
GGAACCCAACGTTCGGGCGGTGGGCCTTCGGGGCAGGGGACGACACGATCGACGGGGGAGCCGCGACCTTGCAGGATCCGGAAAGGATCCGTTCCGCGATTCGTAGGCAAGCGCAGCGGTTGGGACTCGCAGACGCGGAGGCGCTGTGGGAGACATACGAGTCGGGTGGCGCATACCACTGGCAACGCGTGGGCGCCGCCGAAGCGGTGCGCCTCAGCCCTGACGTAGCGCCGAGCGGCTCGCGCGCCCAGCGCGTCGAGGTGCTGGGCGAGCGGGGCGGCATCGGCCAGTGGACGTACCTGCCCTCGCACCGCACGCGCGAATACGAGTTCCGCGTCTTCGCTCGCGCAGCAGGCGACGCAACGCTGCGGATAGGGATCGCGGCGCCGGGTGACAACGGTTCCGCGGGACGGGAACTGCACGGGCAAGACGTGACGGTGGGACCGGACTGGACGGCGGCGTCGGGCCGGCTGACGATAGACGACGCAACCCCTGCAGAAGCGCCGTGCTTCGTGTCGCTGACGGCCGGGCAAGGCACAGACGTCGTGCTTTCGCGACTGCTGCTCTGGCCGTCGGACCACATGAATGGCGCCGACCCCGACGTGATAGCGCGGCTCCGGGAGGCGGAACTGCCGCTGCTGCGCTGGCCGGGAGGCAACTTTGCGTCCGGCTATCACTGGCAGCCGGGGGTCGGGCCCGCTGACCTCCGTCCCACGGTGCCCAACCCGGCGTGGGGCGGCCTGGAGTACAACCTCTTCGGAACGGATGAGTTCGCGGCATTCTGCCGGGCCGTTGGCTGCGAGCCCATGATCTGCGTTAACGCCGGCAATGGGACGCCCGAGGAGGCAGCCGCCTGGGTGGAGTACTGCAACGGACCGGCGGACAGCCCGATGGGCAGGCTTCGCGCCGCAAACGGACATCCCGAGCCTTACGGCATCCGGTTCTGGGAGATCGGGAACGAACTCTACGGACGCTGGCAAGTGGGTTGGACTACTCCGGGGGGCTACGTCGACCGTTACAGGCGATTCGCCCGGGCGATGCGGGCAGCGGACGCGACGATTCAGTTGATCGCCTGCGGCCGGAGCTACGGGACGGAATGGAACGACCGCCTCTTCGCCGAAGCGGCCGGCGAAATGACGTGCGTGAGCGAGCACGTTCTGCGGGGCGGACGGGTCGACGAGGACACGGATCCGGCAGAGCTCTACGAAGCCTTCATGGGGCTCTCAGCCACGCAGGGCGAGCGCTGGCGGGCCATGCAGAGCCAGATGGCGGAGGCCGGGATCGCCGAACCGCATCTGGCCGTTACGGAGTTGCAGCTCTTCGCACGGGGCGGCATGACTCACATGCCCACGCCGGACACCATCGCCGAGCCGCTCTACGACGCGCTGCTGATTCACGAATGCATCCGGCTGGGTGACTTCGTGTCCATGCTCACGCACTCGGCCACGGTCAACCACGGCGGAGGGCTGCGAAAGGCGCGCGAGCGCGTCTGGGCCACGCCGGCGCACTGGGGTCACGTGCTTGGCGCCGGGATGGCAGGCCTCTGGCCTGTCCCGGTGCGCGTCAAGTGCGGCACGTACAGCACCCCCGGGAAAGCCGGCGACCTGCCGGCGGTGAAGGATCGCCCGCTCGTCGACGCCGTGGCCGCCGTCAGCGATGACGGACGGATGCTGCGAGTAATGCTCGTAAGCCGCTCGGCGCGCGTGGAGACGGTGGCTGCGGTGCTCGATGCGGGAGTTGACTGGGGCGACGGGCAGGCGGAGGTTCTCACGCTGGCCGGCTCGGCGCTGGATGACCGGAACACGTTCGACGAGCCGGACCGGATTCGCCCCCGCAAGTCGACCGCCCCGGTGAAGGCGGGGCGGGTGGAGGTTCAGCTCCGCCGATTCTCGATGATGCAGGTGACGCTGGAAGCGAGGGAGGGATAGTCGATGGCAACGCAAGCGGAACGCGACGAGGTGCTGAAGCTGTTCGCCGCCCGCCGGGTGACCGACGTCTGCGACGGCATGGACGCCGTGGGCCTTCAGGACGTGGGACTCATGGACAAGCGGATCCGCCCGCTCTGGTGCGACAGGGAGACGTTCGCCCACAGGATCGTCGGCATCGCGCACACCATCCGCTTCGTGCCGACGAACAAGCGAGCGCCCGTCTTCCCCAACGTCGAGGAACACAACCGCTGGAAGCGCGAATGGTACTCCCAACTCGCGCAGGGGCCGCGCGGCGACGAGATCCGCGAGGGCGACGTCCTCGTCATCGACGCGGCGGGAATTCCCGACTGTGGCTTCATCGGCTCGAGCAACTCGCTCGGTTGGATGGCCGCCGGCGTGCGCGGTGCCGTCACGAACGGCGGGGCTCGCGACACCGACGAGGTCGTCAAGCAGGGCTTCCCCGTCTACTGCCCCGGCGTCTCGCGCGGCATCCGGCCGGGCCGGCTTGAGCTGGAGTCCACGAACCGGCCCGTCACGGTCGGCGGGGTGTTCGTCAGGCCCGGCGACGTGATCGTGGCAGACGGGGACGGGGTCATCGTGGTGCCATGGGAGAAGGCCAGGGCGGTGGCCGAGGTCGCTACGGCCGTGCAGGCCGGCGACGCTGCCGGGCGACGCAAGCGTTACGAGGAACTCGGCATGCCGCTCGACTTCACCGTCGAGCTGGAATGAAGAGAAGACCCATCGCGCAGCACGTAGCCGGGGGGCGGACAGCCGGGCTGCGTCCGTCAGACGCCGAAGAAACGCGACCAGTGCGCAGGCAGCGGCAGGACCTGCCTGAGGAACGAGTCCGCCGGCAGCCCGGGCAGGTAGACGTCCAGCGGACAGAGCCCGAAACAGGCTTCCGACAGGTCCCGCCTGCCGAGGTTGTAGGCACCCTCTTGCGCACCGTCCTCGACCGAGAGGCGGCCGCCAGTGCACCGGACGGTGACCGCTTCGCCCGTCTCCGCATTCACCAGGGACACGGCGCCCGATCCCTCGGCGACCTTCGGCTGCGCCGCCCGGCAGACCTTCTCAAGGAATGCCCTGAGCGGACCCACCCGGAACATGCCCGACGGGCTCATTGACAGGCCGGCGTAGTATAGCCGGCACGCCCGCATCAGCGCCGAGTCCGCCGGGGCGCAGTGGACGGCCAGGTCCCCGTCCCAGTCAGACTGCGACTCGAGCCAGCGCAGATGGTGCGACAGCAGACGGCCGATCTCCTCGGGCGTTCCGTCTGCAAGATAGACGTTGCCGATGCCGCGCCGGTAGACGATGAAGGCGTCTCCGGACACCCAGCCGCCCGTCGCCTCGCACTCCAGAATGCGGTGCAGTTCCAGGTCGTCCACCACGACCGTGTTGGGGTCCCGGGCCAGGTGGTCACGCACGCGTTCGAAGTCGCGCCCGGGCTCCAGACGGCGAACGCCGGCTTCGTCGGGCGGCTCAGGCAGGAAGCGACGCGGGAACCAGAAGCGCATCCTCACGCCGCCGGTCGCCCATCCGTGCCTTCCATAACGGATTCTGTCCCCGCCGAGCCAGCAGAAGTCATACCCGGCGGCGTCCGCATCGAGACAGGCTTGCCTGAGCAGGGATGTCATCACCCCTTGCCCGCGCGCTTCCCGCAGCGTGCCGACCTGCCCCACGCCCGCCGCCCGGAAGGACACACCTCCCACACGGACCTCGTACGGGTACAGGCCGACGCAGCCGAGAATCCTTCCGCCCTCCACCCGCACCAGGTGGTCCCCGATCCGCTCCGGTGTGAATGCGTGCGGGAGGAAGCTGAGGAAATCAAGCGAACGCGTCTCGTCCCGCGAGAACGCGGAGTTCAACACGCTCACGAGCTCGTCACGGTCAGGCACCTCCGCCCGCCTGATGACGTAATCCCCGCCTTCACGGTTGCCCTTATCACTCACGATGATTCACCGTTTGAGCTGTCGTTTGGTCCTTCGTAGGGGCACGGCGCGCCGTGCCCCTACTTTACGGCAACTAACGGCGTCCGGCCGGCGGCAGAGCATGGGACAGCCGCCGCCTACCAGCGGAAGAACCGGTAGGGGTCGTCGTCGTCCAGGACCGGTTCCTCCAGGTAGAGGCCGTCCAACCAGCGCGTCTCTGCCGGCCCGGCCGGCCGGGCCAGGTGCTCAAGGAGCGGCGTCTCGAACGCCACGCCCATGTTGCCCAGCATCCGGCTGACCGCAAAGCTCACGTGCCGGAAGGCGCCCTTGGTGTTGTAGAGCTCCGCATGGTTGAACTGCCACGGCGCAAGCTGGCACAGCGCCACGTTGCCCCGTCCGGCCAGGGCCAGGACGCCGTTGCCCATCACCTCCGCTCCGCCCCTCACCAGGGGCACGTCGCGCGGGTCGCGGATCATCAGCTCGCCGCAGCCCACGCCGGTCACGGGCGTGCCGGGCTCCGGCGGGGCGTAACGGCAGGAGATGTGCTCCCCGACCTCCATCTCGATCGGCAGGCCCAGCAGCGAGCGTGCCTCCTCCTGCCCGAGCGCCATGGCGAGCACCGGGCCGCCGGAATCCACCCAGCGAGCCACCGATGCGGCGCCCTCGCCGAGCCGTTCGGCCGCGCCGGGACCCAGGACGAGCACTTGCCCGTCGCCGAGCGGCCCGCCGTCGTATGCCGTGACGGCCGCGCCCGAGGCCTTCAGGTGCTCCAGCCCCGCCGGTTCGCCGGCGTAGACGGCGCGCCGCAGAGGCGGCGCCGACCAGCCGTCGGCGAACTCCATGACGTTGGCCGCCAGGCGCCGGGCCGCAGGATCCGGCGAGGTCCGGCCCGTCACGTCCATCTGGCAGAACAGCACCATCCCCTTGCCCTGACGGTAGACCATCAGCGGGCTGTACTGAAGGGCGAAGCCGCCGTCCACCAGGGCCAGGAAGTCGCCAGCCGCGGGCTTCTCGATCATGACCGACGAGACGTTGCCGTAGTTGCCTGCACGCCCCGCCCGCGGCGTCTCGAAGCCGCACCACTTGACCTTCGGGTAGGAGGAGTACTCGCCCAGGGGAAGCGTTGGCGGCACCAGTGTCGCCTCGCCATGCCAGTCCCGGAGGTGTTCGTCCGAAAGTCCCTCCAGGATCGGGTGATCCGGCACCCGCCCGAAGGCGCGCCTCAGGCCCCACTCCTGGACCCTGAAGCCGAGCCGTTGCTCGAGCGCCTCCTTCGTCTGCTCGAACATCACCACCTTCAGCCCCTCGGGGACCTTCGAGAGATCCGGGGCTGCGCCGTCGACCGTCAGCGCCTTCTTCCCGATCACCAGCAGCTCGTAGCCGGCCAGGTCGGCGTCCACCCGGACCGGGTCGAAGTCGACGCCCAGCTCATCGAGCATCCGGGCCGTCTCGCCGTGCGGGTCGTAGAGGGCCGTCCCGGCCTTGACCCGCGGCGCGTCGCGTGTCGGCAGCACGTGGAGGGAGAATTCGTCCTGCTGCACCTCGCCCG
>CAYUDW010000019.1:9353-28143 GCA_964442595.1 uncultured candidatus Brocadiaceae bacterium | reverse complement strand
GCCAGGACCGACGCCGTGACCATTCCCACGGGGATGGACAGCAGCAGCAGGTGCGTCGGCAGCCGGCCGGCCTGGGCATAGGCGACCGCGCCCATGATCAGCGGGCCGAACACGACGATCATGACTGCCTCGCCAAGGGCGCGCGACTTCAGCTTGAAGGGCGGGCCGGTGTAGGCGTAGAGGGCAAGGGCGCCAGGCACGAGGAACCAGAGGAGCTTGGCCCCGCAGCGCCACAGGAGCCAGCCCGCCGGCACGGCCGCCAGCGCCAGGCAGACCAGCGCCTCGGCCATCACCTGCCGGGGTCTAAGCTGGCCGGCCACGAGCAATCGCCCGGGGCGGCCCTCGTCGTCCTCTTCCCGCGAGTCGGCGCCGGAGACGTAGTCGAAGTAGTCGTTGAACAAGTTGGCGGCCGAATGAAGGGCCAGCACCGTTGCCGTACAGGCGAGCAGAACGGACCATCTCCACTGCTCCCAGCCCGCCACGGCGGCGGCCGCCACCCAGACGGGCAGGACCGAGAGCGGAAAGGAGAACGCCCGCAGCGCCCTCACCCAGCGCCATGGGTCGCGGGCGGCCCCCGGTCGGGGCCTGGCTGTGCGGTCACTCACAGATGGCCCTCCATGGCCCGGCGACTCACGGCCGGAGCGTGCCCGGAGGCTGTGCGGCGGAGTCGGGGCAGGCTTGCCGCAGGGCAACCGCCAGTTCCGGGACGTGCCGATCCAGAACAGGGGCCAGGTCCATCCTGAGGAAGTCAACGGCCGCCCCGCGCGCGCCGGCCCAGTCCACGAGCAGGTCGACCGCTGAGCCGCATAGGTCGCTTACGTGCCCGGCCAGCCGTTCCACCGGCAGTGCCGCCAGCGTAGGCCTCCCCCGCGAAGCATCGGTGCCGAGGGTCTTGCCGGCGGCTCCGTGCTCGCCCCTGACGTCCAGCAGGTCGTCCGCCAGTTGGTAAGCCGTGCCGATGCGGTAACCGGCTTCCCGGGCGGCATCACGTAGGGCCGGCTCCGGACCGGCGCACGCCATACCGACGAACGCGAACAGGGGTCCGGTCAGCGCCCTCGCCCGATGTAGACATGCCTCTTCCCCGGCCGGCTGGCCAAGCATGAGCAGCTCCTGGTCGGCCTCGGCGGCGGCTACCTCGCGCACGTGCGCGGCGAAGCTCGCCGTGAGATCGGCGCCCGTCTCAGATATCAGCTCGAAGGCGGCGGCAAGAAGCATGTCGCCCACCAGGATTGCCTTTCTGGGGCCGAGCTTCGTGTGCAGAGCAGGCTGCCCGCGGCGCAGCAGGCCGCCGTCGATCACGTCGTCGTGGCACAGACTGGCCGAGTGGACCAGTTCCACCGCCGCGCAGGCCCGCACTGCGTCCTCCTGGCCAACCTGGGAATCCGGGCAGCAGGCCAGGCGGGTCCCCAGGCGGCTTCTGAGGAGCTTCCCGCCGGTCAACTGCCCGAGCGACTGCCGGTCCAGCAGCGCGCCGAACAGCTCTGTCACATGGCTCTCGGCCGTTCTGCGGATAGCGCTCAGCAGGTCCTGCGATGACGCGCTCAATATCCCCTCGTCCTCAGGAAGGGTCCCCGCCCCTCACGTTTTCTTCCTGTAGCATACGGACATGTCCGTCTCCGGTCAACATGTCCGGGCTGACGGGGCGCGCATTCGGCCCGGTCCCGATCTCGTGTAGGGGCCCGCGCGCAGCCGGCTTGAAAGTGGGGCGCCCACTCGGTAGCATCCTGGTCTGTTCTGCGAGCGTCGTGCCAGCCGGTTCCCTGATCAAGGAATGGAGCTCGTGATGACTGGCGAGCCGCTGAAAGTAGGCGTCATCGGCGCGGGTGGCATTGCCCGCAGCGTCCATTTGCCCTCGCTGAGCGAGTTACCCGAGGCCAACGTGGTTGCCTTGTGCGACGTGATTGAGTCGCGCGCCACCCAACAGGCGGAACGTTTCTCGGTGCCGCGGACCTACACGCTCTATCGCGAGATGTTCGAGCAGGAGGATCTGGACGCCGTCTTTGCGCTCGTGGAACCGAGCAACATGTTTCACGTTGCCACGGCATGTCTGGCGGCCGGCCTACACACCTTTGCGGAGAAGCCCCCTGGCATCACGCCGTACCAGGCGCGTTCGCTCCAGCGGGCGGCCGAGGCAGCGGGCTGCATCCTCCAGGTCGGTTTCAACCGCCGCCATATCCCGGTCGTGCGGGCGGTCGTCCGGAAGATGCGGGAGATCACGCAGGTCAACCAGGTGATAGGGCGGTTCATGAAGTCCGGCACGGCGGCCTTCGACAAGGGGGGCGTCAGCGCCTTTCGGTCGGACACGATCCACGCCGTCGATCTGGTGCGCTGGATGGCGGACAGCGCGCCCGCCAGCGCCGCAACCGTGTGCGGCCAGTACGACGATGTCGTGATCAACGCGTGGAACTCCGTGGTGCGGTTCGAGAACGGCGTGACCGGTTTGATCCAGGCCAACTATCAGACGGGCGGGCGCACCCACACGTTCGAACTCCACGGCGCGGGCGCGAGCGCCTTCATTAATCTGGGGTTCGGCGGCAGCCAGTGCGAGGCCACGCTCCTGGTCCAGGAAGGCAAGACGGGCTACTCGCTCGCCGCTTCGGGAGTGAGCGGGGCGAACCTGGAGACGATTGACGGGAAGGCGCTCGCCGAAAGCGACAGCTTCCACCGCTACTATGGCTTCTACTACGAGGACCTGCACTTCCTGGAATGCGTCCGCCAGGGCCGAACGCCCGAGACCAGCATCGCCGACGCCGTCAAGACCTTCGAGATGATGGCGATGATGGAGGCCGGCGTCATCTGAAGAAGAGGGCACTCGGGCGGCGCGTTCGGTCTCGCGGGCAGCGTGGCGCAAGTGAGTCGGGTCCGGCACGTACGCTATGACTGTGCGGGTTGCGGCGTCACCGCTCGCGTCTGCCGCATCCGCCCGTCCCATCCGAAGCCGGGCGGCTACCGAGAGGGGGCGGGCAGTGACAGCGTCCGGACGCATGGGAGGGTGAAGGAAGAGTTGATCGGGCAGGGCGCCTGCCTGTGTCCCGGGGGCCGGCCCCATGCGTTTTTCCAGTTGTGTTGACGGGGCAGTTCTGGTACAATGCCGTCTGAAGGATGCGCTCCTGTACGCCCTCTGGGTGACAGGGCTTTCTGCCCGCGGAGCGGTCTGAGGCCAAATGGAGACTATGTGGGCCGTTTTGGGGCGCCGCTGTAGGGGGCTCCTCCCATACGGTGTGGCACGTGTAAGCACAATCCCGTCCCGTGGGTTCCCTCCCCCCGGCATCCGGTGTGCGTCTTGCAGTGCTCTCCCGTAGTCTCGAAAAGTGCTTCTGCCAGCCCGCCGACCAGCAAGCGTCAACGGTGGCGCGCCTTTCGACAGGCTGAGTGTCAGGACGTACATGGGTGCGTCGGCTCGCCGGACAAGTACAGTTTTGCGAGGTTCGTGCAATGCCTCAAGGCACAGTAAAGTGGTTCAGTGACCAGAAGGGCTACGGTTTCATCACGCCCGACGACGGCACTAAGGACATCTTCGTGCATCACAGTTCCATTGAGGGGACAGGGTTCAAGACCCTCTCCGAAAACGACATCGTCGAGTACGAGGTCGAACAGAGCCCCAAAGGCCCCAGGGCCGTCAACGTGGTGAAGGTCCAAGGCTGACCTGGACTCACGTGAATATGGGCGCCACCGTGCGGAGGGACGCGGCGGCGCCCTTTTTTTGTACGCATGATTGACTGCGGGCATGCCCTTCCCATTCGGGTATCCTGTGACGGCATCGTAACGCGCTCGGAAGCGGCCTCCACCGGGGTTCCGGCGGCGTCTGAAGACGACGCACCCGGCACAGGGCGATCGCTCCTCCAGCTTCATGCGTTCAGGTCCAGTCGGCCCCGAGCTAGCCTGAAGGAGGTCCATCGCGTTGCGTAGCGCCGGCGCGCCCTGTTACAAAGACCGGTGCCTCAGTCCCGTGTGCATGACCCCTTATCGAGGAGGCAGAAGTGCCCACGCCGCCCGGACGACGGATCCATGTAGCCCTGCTTGTGGCCGTCCTGCTGACCGGTGCGTCACGCACGCCGGCGCAGGGCGCCGACGAGTTGCCCGTGGCCCTGAAGGAGGGGGATTGGACGGTCCACGTCGACCCCCGGTCGCTTCGCGTGACGGCAAGCGTGGACGGCCACGGGCAGGTGGAGCTATCGGCCGGACAGGGCGACCTCGGGCCCGTCGAAGGCCTGAGGTGCAGCGACAGAGAGGCCGCCTGGCAGTTCACCGAGGGCGGGGTGTGCGTGCTGTTTCGGCTGGACGGCGACGGCCTGTCCGCGCAGTTCGCGTCTGAAGGACCGGGACGCTTCACCTGGCCGATCCTGCGCGGTGAATGGCCTTGCCGGGCCTATGTCCTGCCGCTGTTCGAAGGCAGCTACGTGCCGGCCGACAGCGCCGAGTGGCGCGACCTGCTGGACCGGCGACTGCCGGCAAGCACCATGGAAGGGCTCTCCATGCCGTTCTGGGGCGTGGACTGCGGGGATCGGTCGCTGACCTACATATTCACCAATCCGTTCGACAACGAGCTCTCCCTGGCGGGAGAAGGTCCAGGGGTAGGCCTGAAACTCACCCATCATTTCAAGCCGAATTGGGCGACGAAGGAGTACGGCGTCCTCATCCGGCTGGGCGGACCTTCGCCGGTGGAACCGGCACGGCAGTACCGCAGATGGCTGACGGAACGGGGGGAGTTCGTCACACTGCGCCAGAAGATGCGCCAGGTGCCGGACGTCGAGAAGCTGCTCGGCGCCGCGCACGTCTACCTCTGGGGCAGTGACCTGCTCAGCCGGCACGACGTGCTCGACTGGCAGGGGCTGACCGGGGACATTTCAGCGCACGCGGAGGGCCGGCGGCTGTCCCCCGGCAAGCGCGTCTGGGATCTGCTCGACGCAGAGACCCGCGAGGCCGTCCGGGAAGCGAGTACGATGAAGCGCCCCTATCTCTACGCTCGGCGGCAATTGGCGGCAGCACTCAGCGATGTCCTCGAACGCCGCGACTTCTACGAGCAATCTGCGTGGCAGGGGATCGGCCTCCCGGCGGAAGCAACGAAGCTTCTACGAGAAGGCATTGCCGGGCTCAGCGACGTCCGACTACGGCGGCTGAACTGCCTGCTTCTGGCGGCCGCCTTCCCGGGGCGGCTGGCGCCGGTCGACCGGTGGGGCGACGGTCTGTCCGTGAAGATGATGGAGCGTTTCGCCGAGGCGGATATGGATCGCCTCTGGCTCGGCCTGAGCGACTGGGACGGCGCATTCAACCATCCCCAGGCCGTCAGGAAGGCGAGCGACCTGGGTTACCTGATCGGGACTTACGATTCCTACCACAGCATCCATCATCCGCAGGAGGCGGACTCCTGGCCCACGGCCCAGTTCGATCTGGACCTCTACGAGACAGGCCCGATTGTGCGGGCCGACGGAACGAAGAAGCCCGGATTCCAGAAGAAGGGCTACGCGCTCAGTCCCATCGCGGCCAGCCCCTACGTGGAAGCACGCGTGAATCGCCTGATGGCAGCATTCCCCGAGCCGCTTAACTCGTGGTTCATCGACTGCGACGCCTACGGGGAGCTGTTCGACGATTACTCCGAGCTGCATGCGGCGACGCAACGGGACGACATGCAGGCCAGGCTCGATCGTATGGCGTGGATCAGCGACATGCACGGCCTCGTCATCGGATCGGAGGGGGGAGCGGCCTACTCCGTGCCGACCATCCACTTCGCCCACGGCATGATGACGCCCGTCTTCGGGTGGGCAGACGCCGACCTGCGGAGCAACAAGGAGTCGGAGTTCTACCTCGGCGCCTGGTGGCCGCCGGACGCGCCCGCGGTCTTCGTGAAGCAGGTGCCCCTGAAGCCCTTGTACCGAACGCTGTGCTACGATCCCCGGTTTCGACTGCCCCTATATGAGATGGTGTTCCATGATTCCGTGGTTGCGACGCACCACTGGGGGTCTGCAAGTCTGAAGTTCGGCGATCAGGTCGACACCGTGGAGCTTCTGGAGCTGCTCTACAACGTGCCGCCGCTTTACCACATGAACCTGGAGGAGTTCGAGAAGCACCGGGACCGGATTAAGGCGCACCAGGCCTTCTTCTCGCCTCTCCATCGCGAACTCGGCCTGCTGCCCATGACGGACTTCGAGTGGCTCACTCCCGACCGCATGGTCCAACGGACGGTCTTCGGCGACGGGACGGAGATGGTCGCGAACTTCACGGGGGACGGGTTCGTCTACGGGGGGGCCATCATCCCGCCGCGCAGCGTCCTGGCGAAGCAGCCCAGCCCGGGCCGGACGGGCATCTACACTCCTGCCCCTGCCGGGAGTTAGGCGCCTTTGCCTGGGCGTCGACGTGCTCACACCACCTCGCAGGGGTCGCGGGGCGGGACCGAGGTCCGGTGTGAAGCGGTGCCCTGTCCTTGCCGCCGTCGCATGGTTGAAAGTCCGGCATGGAGTCTGTAGAATCCCCATGTCTCCACAAGGGCGTCTCTTAAAGACTGGGGTGCATTGTGTCTGAGGGGCCGCCAGTTACGGATGAGACGGCAGTATACGCTCCGTGTACGGCTGCCTGTCCTGTGCATACGGACACCCGTGCGTTCGTTGAGTTCATCGTGCAGGGCAAGTATGAAGACGCGCTGGAGCTCCTGCTCGAAGCCAACCCTTTCTCGTCCGTCTGTGGCCGCATCTGCCACCACCCGTGCGAGCAGAGCTGCCGCCGGGCGAAGGTGGACGCGCCCGTCGGTCTGATGCGCCTGAAGCGTTTCGTGGTGGAGGCCACGCGGGACTACCGGCTGGGCAGGCGGGGAGAGGACAGGGCAGTCCAGCAGAGGGAGAAGGTGGCCATAGTCGGCTCCGGACCGTCGGGCCTGACTGCCGCGGCCGACCTCGCTAAGCAAGGGTTCCGCCCGGTGGTCTTCGAGAGGGCCCGGACGCCGGGAGGGTTGCTGGGGAACGCGATCCCCCGCTACCGTCTTCCTTACTCCGTGGTTGAGGAGGACATCGAAGATGTCCTGGGGCTTGGGGTGGGGTTGAGAACGGGGGTGGAGATCGGTAAGGACACTTCGCTCGAGGATCTCCGGCGCGAGGGCTTCTCTGCGGTGCTTATCGCTACGGGCCTTTCGGAGAGCCGAACGCTGGCAATCCCTGGCATCGACAGCCGGGGAATTCTGCTGGCGCTGCCCTTCCTGCGGGCGGTGCAGACGGGGCAGCCGTTCGTGCTGGGGCAAAGAGTCGTCATCATCGGGGGCGGCAATGTGGCTATCGACGTGGCCCGCTGTGCGAGGCGTCTGGGCGCTGAGAAGGTGACGCTCGTCTGCCTGGAATCGCGGGAGGAGATGCCGGCCTGGCAATGGGAGATCGAAGAGGCCCAGGAGGAAGGGATTCACGTAATGAGCTCCTGGGGCCCCCGGTCCGTCTTCAGCGAGCAGGGCGCAGTGAAGGGCCTGGAACTCAGGAAGTGCACGGCTGTCTTCGACTCGGAGGGCAGGTTCAGCCCCCGGTTCGACGAATCGGATACGGCGACCGTCGTTGCGGAGAATGTCATCATCGCGATCGGACAACGGGGAGAGCTTGCCTGCCTGGAGGGCTCCGGCGTCGACGTGGACGAGAGAGGCAGGATTGCCTGGGACCCACAGACCCTTGCGACCAACGAGGACGGTGTCTTTGCCTGCGGGGAGGTGGTCACCGGGCCGGGCTCTGCCGTGGAGGCCGTCTTCGACGGACATCGCGCAGCCAGGGCTATAGCCCATTACCTTGAGACGGGTGATCTGCTGGCCCAGCCGCCCATGGACGTGCCCCACATCGGCGATCTTCCCGATGATGTTGCGCAGAAGGTGACGATCATGCTTCCCGTTGCGCCGCACGTTCTGGCGGCAGAGAAACGGATTGAGGACTTCGCGGAGATCGAACGAGGGTTCACGGAGGCGGAAGCTCTGGCGGAGGCGAAGCGATGCCTGGCGTGCACAACCGGGGCGCTCGTTGATGAGGCCAAGTGCGCTGCCTGCCTGACGTGCGTCCGGATCTGCCCCTTTGGCGTTGCCACGGTGCACGAGACGGCCGCCATGCCCAAAGAGGAATGCCTGGCCTGCGGCCTGTGCGCTGCCGAGTGTCCTGCAGCCGCGATCGCGCTGAAAAGGTTCAGCACGGACCAGATGAAGGAAAGACTGGCCCGAGCGGCGGCCGATAGGAAGGAGACGGGAGCAGCCACTCCTTTGCTGGTTTCCTACTGCTGTTTGTTTGAGATGACGAGCAGAAGTTTCATCCGCCAGGCGGAACAGGACTGGCGCGAAAGAGGCGTCCTGCTCATCATGGTGCCATGTGTTGCCAGGTTGGGCGTGGTTGATTTGCTGCGCCCCTTCGAGGTTGGCGCGGACGGCACAGTCGTTATTGCGTGCAGGGAGGGCTCATGCCTCTATCCCACGGCGGAGGAGAGACTGCTCGGCCGCATGCGCCAGGCGAAGCAGGTTCTGGCGGAGATAGGAGTTGACGAGGACAGGATCGACTACTGGAAGACGGAGGGCTCGGCAGAAGTCTCCTGGACCGCATTCTGGGAGCTGTCCCTGAGGAAGCTCGGAGGGGTGCGGCAAGCAGAGAGGAGAGAGACGAAGTGATCGTTGCGGAGAGAAAGCCGCTCGCAGAGATAAGGGGCTTTGTGGACAGGTATGACCGTATGCTGATCGTCGGCTGCGGCACGTGCACCACGGTGTGCCTGGCCGGGGGCGAAGCCGAGGTGAAAGTGGTCGCTTCGGGACTGCGCATCTCGTTCCTGAGAGACGAAAGAGAGATCGAGGTCCTCGAGGGCTGTGTTACCCGGCAGTGTGAGCCGGAGTTCGTGGCGGAGATCAAACAGCGGGTCGAGGATGAGGCCGTTCAGGCCGTAGTGTCTCTCGGGTGCGGGGTGGGCGTGAACTTGCTGGCCCAGACACTGGAGACGATTCCGGTCTTTCCGGGCGTGAACACGAAGTTCTTCGGGGCGGCTGTCGAGCCCGGCGTGTGGCTGGAGATGTGTGCCGGATGCGGCAACTGCATCCTGCACTTGACCGGAGGCATCTGCCCCATCGCTCGATGCTCGAAGTCGATCCTGAACGGACCTTGTGGCGGCAGCCAGGGCGGGAAGTGCGAGGTCAGCCCCGACGTGGACTGCGGGTGGGCGTTGATTGTGGAGAGGATGAAGAAGCTGGGCACGTTGGACCATCTGGCCGAGATCATCGAGCCGCGCGACTGGTCGACCTCGCACCACGGGGGACCCAGGAGGGTCGTGCGGCCCGAGATGGCCCGCGTGTCCGGGCAGCAGCAAGGGAACGGACAATGAAAAGCGGCAGCAACCTGGAGAGGGTCCTCGGAGCCGGGCATTTCGCAGTGACCGTCGAGATCGGCCCGCCGATGGACTGCGATGGCAGTAAGGTCACCGAGAAGGCGAAGCTCCTGCACGGCCTGGCCGATGCATTCAACATCACAGACAATCAAACAGCTGTCGTGCGGATGTCCAGCATTGCCGCCTGCGTGTTGATCATGCGCGAAGGGCTCGAGCCGGTCATGCAGATGACGTGCAGGGACCGGAATCGGCTTGCCATTCAGGCTGATATCCTGGGGGCCAGCGCCCTGGGCATCAAGAACTGCCTCTGCATCGCAGGGGACCACCAATCCTTCGGCGCAGCAGGCAGACTCAAAGGCCACCCGGGCGCCAAGAACGTGTATGACGTGGATTCAATCCAGTTGCTCACCGTCCTGAAAGGGATGAGGGACGACGGCCTCCAGCAGGGCGGTGATCCCATCGAAGTCAGACCCCCGCTGTTCGTGGGCGCGGCCTGGACACCCATGGGCGACCCGGTGGAGATCCGTCCCCTCCGGCTGAAGAAGAAGGTGGAAGGCGGCGCCGATTTCATCCAGACGCAGGGCGTCTACGACATCCCGCAGTTCGAGCGGCAGATGGAGATCGTGCGCCAGATGGGACTCCATGAGCGCACCTTCATCCTCGCCGGGATCATCGTGCCCAGGAACCTGGGGATGCTCAAGTACATGAACAGCTCCGTGGCCGGCGTGAACGTCCCCGAGCACCTCATGGATCGCATGGCGAAGGCACGCAAGTCAGCCGGCGACGACAAGAAGCAGGCCGCACGCAACCAGGCGGCGGAGGGGATCAAGATAGCCGTCGAACTCATCGAGCAGGCGCGGGAGATCCCGGGCGTAAGCGGGGTCCACATCCAGGCAATAGAATGGGAACACAGGGTGCCCGGAATCCTTCAGAAAGCCGGGCTTCTTCCCCGGCCCGCTGTGCCAGCGCAGGAGGGCGAGAATGGTGCCTAGAGCAAAGATCATGGTGGTCGAGGACGACTTCGACGAGGCCAAGCTCATCAAGATGATCCTGGAGGGAGAGGGATATGAGGCGGTCTGCGCCTTCAACGGCAAGGATGCGCTGGAGAAGCTGGAATCAGAGGAACCCGACCTGATTGTGCTGGACATCATGATGCCGGAGATGGACGGGTTTGCTTTCTGCGAGAAGCTCCGGTCCTCTCCCGGGAATGAGAACACCCCGGTTGTGCTTCTGACGGCAGTAGCCCAGCACATTCAGGAATCGAAGTACCCACTGAATGGTGTCATGCGGGCTGAAGTGCAGGAGTACCTCGAAAAACCCATAGAACCAGAGACGCTCTTGGCGGCCATATCCGGGCTGTTGGAATGAACGGGGCCGAGCCGAGGAAGCTGAACTGCTGGGAGTCCCTGGGCTGTGGCCGTGGCCCCGGGTCTCTCGATCCCTGCGTGGTAGCCACAGACTCCGCCGGCAACGGCGTCAACGGGGGGACAAACGGAGGAAGGTCGTGTTGGGCTGTGGTGGGAACGGTTTCAGGCGGCGAGGAACTGGCACCTTGCGCGCAGGGGACGAGCTGTCTCACGTGTGACTTCTTCCGCCTGGTGAAGTCGGAGGAGGGTCCTTCCTTCCAGTTTCTGAAGCTGGCCAAGGGGGTAAGCGACCTGCAGGAGCTTCAGGAGACCATCGGCCGGGTGGAGTCCCTCATGGCTATCCATGAGCGCATGCGCACGGACTTCGATCTCCGGACCACGATCCGGGAGATCACGGAGGAGGCCCGGAAACTGACGGGTGCGCAGAGAAGTCTGGTTCTGCTCGTCAGAGGAAAGCCGCCTGCCCTTCATGGCGAGTTCGTCCTGAAGGGAGAGCTCAAGAGGGTGAAGATCGACTTCCATGAAAGCAGCGCCGTCGGGTATGCCGCCGTCCACAACCACATGGTCAACCTGAAAAACATCTATGGGGCCCTCCACTCCAGTATCGGCCCAGTCTTCAACCGTGCCTTTGATAAGCAATGTGACTGCCGGACTCATTCCTTCCTGGCTGCGCCCATCTGCGACGCTCAGGAAAGGGTGATCGGTGTGATAACCGCTGCCAATGCCAGGAAGGGGTTCTTCTCGAGCGATGATGAGTGGTTCGTGGAGAAGTACGCGACCGAGGTCGCGCTGGCGGTCGAGAAGCAGAAGTTCATCCAACAGAGCGTGTCTGCCGTGCGGCTGTCTGCGATCGGCGAAACGGTCGCCGGCCTCTCGCACTGCATAAAGAACATCGCCCAGGCGCTACGGGCCGGCTCGCACATAATCAAGAGGGCCATCAGATCCAACAGCGTACAGGACATCAGCGCCGCCTGGGGCATACTCGACCGGCACATTGAGCGCCTGGCCGACCTGTCGATCGACGTCCTTGCCTATGACCCCGTCGTACGCGAACGCTCCAAAGGAGGAGCGTTGAACGAAGTGGTCAGGCACGTCGTCGAGCTGTTCGAAGAGGAAGCCCGAGCGCGGGCAGTACAATTGACCCTCGACGTGGGCGACAATGTGGACCCGGCGAAGTTCGACCCGATGGGCATCTACCGCTGCGTTGTCAACCTCATTATTAATGCCTTCGATGCCTGCCCGCTCAGCGATGGCATGGTTGCTGTTGCCACCAGGAGAACGGGCGAGAAGGAGGTCATGATAAGTGTCGCCGACAACGGGAGGGGCATGGACGAGGAGACTAAGGCGGCCATATTCGAGTTCTTCAGGACCTCTCAACCGCGCAGGGGCACAGGGCTGGGCCTGGCGACGGTGGCTGACATCGTTGACAGGCACAATGGTCGCATCGAGGTCGACTCCGAGGTGGGGGGCGGGGCGATCTTCAAGGTCTTCGTCAGCGAGGACATCGTCGTAGTCTAAGGCGAATCGGCCCCGACGGAATTGAGGGTCCCTAAGGAGGAACGGAAATGAAGACGGTCTTTGGCGTCATTGTCGGCAACAGGGGCTTTTTCCCGGACGAACTCGCCAAACAGGGCAGAAAGCAGATACGGGAGGCCCTCCGAGAAGCCGGTTACGGAGCCGTTTGCCTGACGCCTCGGGACACGAAGTTCGGAACAGTCGAAACCCGGGAAGACGCCAGGAAATGCGCCGAGCTGTTCAAGAAGAACGCGGGCAAGTTAGACGGCATCATCGTCACGCTGCCCAACTTCGGCGACGAGAGGGGAGTGGCCGACGCCGTGCGGATGGCGGGGCTGGGCGTGCCCGTGCTCGTCCAGGCGACGCCCGATGACGCCACCAAACTGCAGATCGGCCAACGGCGCGACTCCTTCTGCGGCAAGATATCCGCCTGCAACAACCTCAAGCAGTACGGCATACCTTTCACGCTCACGCAGATGCACACCGTTGCCGTGGATAGCGACGCTTTCCGGCGCGACCTGGATCGGTTCGCCGCCGTCTGTCGCGTCGTCAACGGGCTGCGGAACGCCCGGGTCGGCGCAATCGGCGCCCGGCCTGCCGCGTTCAACACCGTCCGGTGCAGCGAGAAGCTCCTGGAAGCGCACGGGATATCGGTCGAGACGGTTGACCTGTCGGAGATCTTCGCCGCCGCCACCTCGTTGGCCGACACAGACGGGAAAGTGAGAAGGCGCCTGGCGGCCATCAAGCAGTACTGCTCGTGTGCCGATGTCGAAGATGAGTACCTGCTGCGCATGGCGAAGCTCGCCGCCGTGCTCGACGCCTTTATCAGGGACAAGGAACTGGACGCCTGCGCGATCCAGTGCTGGACGTCCATGCAGGAGAACTACGGCATCGTGCCTTGCACCGTCATGAGCATGCTGAGCAACGCGATGATTCCGGCCGCGTGCGAGGTGGACGTCGGCGGCGCGCTGGCGATGTACGCCCTGCAGCTCGCTTCGCAGACCCCGAGCGCGATCCTCGACTGGAACAATAACTATGCGGATGACCCCGACAAGTGCGTGCTGTTCCATTGCAGCAACGCGCCAAAGCGTTTCCTCGACGAGCCGCGCATGACCATACAGGACATAATCGCCGTCGACGTGGGGGCAGACAAGACCTACGGGGCCTGCGTCGGCCGCATAAAGACGGGGCCGATGACGTTCGCCCGCCTGGCGACCGACGATGTCAACGGCGAGGTGTGCGCGTACATCGGCGAGGGCGAGTTCACGGACGATCCCGTGGAGACTTTCGGCGGCTACGGCGTGGCGCGCATCGACGGGCTGCAGCGGCTGCTCAAGGTCATCTGCCAGAACGGTTTCGAGCACCACGTCGCCGTCAGCCTGTCGAGCTGCGCGGACGTGCTGCACGAGGCCTTCACCAATTACCTGGGTTTCGTCACCTACCACCATGCCTAGCCGGCCTGCGGTTCGGCCGCGGTCCGGGCCTGGAAGGTCTAATGAAACGCATCCTGCTTGAGTCCCCACGCAGCTTTGTCGTCCAGGAGGCACCGACGCCTGAACCCGGTCCGGGCGAGGTCCTGCTGAGGATCGAGAAGGTCGGCATCTGTGGCTCAGACATGGAGCTGTACCGCCAGTTCCGTATCGGAGAGATCAAGGCAGAGCGGCCCCACGTGATCGGTCACGAGTGCATGGGCGTCGTCGAAGCCGCGGGGGAGGGCGTTGACGATCGCCTCGTCGGCGCGCGAGTCGCCGTCGAGCCCGCCATGCCGTGCGGCAAGTGCGAATGGTGTCTTGCGGGCTACACCAACATCTGTCCGGACGTGCAATTCCTGGGGTTGCCCCCGACGCACGGGGCGTTCCAGCAGTACATCGTCCATCCCGCGCGCCTGGTCGAGCCCTTGCCGGACGCCGTCAGCGACGAGGCCGGGGTGGTCCTGGAGCCGATGGCCATCGCCCTGCACGCCGTCAACCTGGTCAAGGTCAGGCCCGGCCAGGACGTCGTAATCCTGGGCACGGGCGTGCTCGGGACGTGCGTTCTGGCCTTGCTCTCGCTTTACAGGGGCATACGGACGGTCTGCGTCGACCTGATGCCGGACAGGCTGCAGCGGGCGGCGGCGATGGGTGCAGACGCCGTGGTTCGACCCGATCCGGAGGACGACGAGGCGGCCGCTCGCCAGGTGCTCGAAGCGGCGGGCGGGCAGGGCGCCGACGTCGTCTTCGAGTGCGCGGGCACCCACCAGACGATGTGGAACATGTGCGAGGTCGCCGAGCCGGGAGCGCACATAGCCGTTATCGGCATAACGGAGGACGACAGGATAACGTTCTCCTCGGGCACCTCGCGCAGGAAAGGGCTGACGCTGCGGCTTGTGCGGCGCAGCCTGCGTACGCTCCCCGCGTGCATCGACCTTGCCGCCCGTGGGGTGATTGAACCCGAAGCGCTCGTGACGCATACCTTCGCACCGGTCGAGATCGACGACGCCTTCAGAACCGTGGATGGCCACGCGGACGGCGTCCTGAAAGCCCTGGTGGACATGGGCGGATGGTGACGGCCGCGCGGCTGAGACCGGAGGAGTTCCGATGAGCGGCATCTACACGATTGGCCTCGATTTCGGCACGAACTCAGTCCGGGCCCTCATCGTTGACGTGGCTACCGGCGGGGAGATCGCGACCGCCGTCTGGGACTACCGGCGCGGGGAGGCGGGCGTGGTTCTGGACCCGAACGATCCGCATCTGGCCAGGCAGGACCCGGCCGATTACGTGGACGGGGTGCAGGCCTGCATCCGGGACACGCTGGGCCTGGCCGATACGCAGAAAGGCTTCTCGCCGGACCGGGTGATCGGCGTCGGGGTGGACACGACGGGCAGCACGCCGCTTCCGGTGGATGAGACGGGCATGCCGCTGGCCTTCAGGCAGGAGTTCGAAGGCGACCTCAACGCGCTGGCGTGGCTCTGGAAGGACCACACGGGCCACGCCGAGGCGGAAGAGATCAGCGAGGCCGCCGCGAGGCTCCGCCCACATTATCTGGCCAAGTGCGGCGGCAAGTACTCCTCGGAGTGGTTCTGGTCGAAGGCGCTCCATTGCCTGAGGACTGCCCCGCAGGTCTTCGACGCGGCGTACACGTGGGTGGAGATGGCGGACTGGATTCCCGCGCTTCTCACCGGGACAACAAGTCCCGACGCTCTGAAACGCTGCATCTGCGCGGCCGGGCATAAGGCCATGTTCAATCCCGCCTGGGACGGCTATCCGGACGAGGAGTTCGTCGCGTCGCTGGACGAACGGCTCGCGCGTCTCCGCCGCACGCTTCCCAACAGGGCCTACAGCATCGCCGACGCGGCCGGGAGACTGACTGAGGAGTGGGCGGCGAAGCTCGGGCTTCCTTCCGGGATACCGGTGGCCATGGGCGCCTTCGATGCGCACCTGGGCGGCGTCGGGTCCGGCATCCGGCCCGGGATGCTCGTCAAGATCGTCGGCACCTCGACCTGCGACATGATGGTCAGCCCGCTTGACGCCGAGCTGGCCGACATTCCGGGCTTGTGTGGGATCGTTCCCGAGTCCATACTGCCCGGCTACTACGGCCTCGAGGCCGGCCAGTCGGCCGTGGGCGACATCTACAACTGGTTCGTCAACTCGATGGCGCCCGGCGGCCAGGGCAGGGGCTCCCACGAGGCCCTGACCGATGACGCCCGGCGGCTCAAGCCCGGGCAGAGCGGCCTGCTCGGGCTCGACTGGCACAACGGCAATCGCACCGTCCTGGTGGACCAGCGCCTCACGGGTCTGCTGCTGGGCATGACGCTTCACACCACACCGGCAGAGATCTACCGCTCGCTGATCGAGAGTACCGCGTTCGGAGCGCGCGTCATCATGGAGCGCTTCGAGGAATACGGCCTGAGCGTGGAACGCGTTGTGAACTGCGGCGGCATACCCGTCAAGAACCCGCTCGTCATGCAGATACTGGCCGACGTGATGGGCAGGACCATGGAAGTCTCCCGCAGCGAGCAGACCTGTGCCCTGGGCGCTGCAATGGCAGGAGCCGTCGTTGCGGGCAAGGAGGCCGGCGGGCACGCGAGCTTCGACGAGGCGATTGAAGCCATGACGGCCGTGCGCGCACAGGACTATGCGCCCAATCCGGATGCCCGTGCCGTCTACGACCGACTCTACCGGCTGTACCGGCGCCTCCACGACGCCTTCGGCACCCGTGAGTGCCGCGACAACCTGTATGACGTGATGAAGGAAGTCCAGAAGATACGCGACGAGGTCAGAGCCTGATGCAGTTGGAGAAGCTGCGCCGTCAGGTCTGCGAGGCCAACATGGCCATCGTCGACGCCGGGCTCGTCCTGCTCACGTGGGGGAACGCGAGCGGCGTCGATCGCGGGGCCGGGGTCATGGCCATCAAGCCCAGCGGTGTGGACTACAGGAACATTACGCCGGCAGACATCGCGCTCGTCTCCCTTGAGACGGGCCAGGTGGTCGAGGGCGAGCTGCATCCCTCATCGGACAGTCCGACCCACCTGGCCCTGTACCGCGGTTTCGGCTCGATCGGCGGCATCGTGCACACGCACTCGACCTACGCCACGAGCTGGGCGCAGGCCTGCCGCGACATTCCGTGCCTCGGCACGACCCACGCCGACTGCTTCCGCGGGCCCGTGCCCCTGACGCGCCAGCTCACCCGGGAAGAGATCGAGGGCGACTACGAACTCAACGCCGGCAAGGTCATACTGGAGCGTTTTGCGCAGCCGGCGCTGACCCCGGAGGAGGTGCCCGCCGTCCTTCTTCCCGGGCATGGGCCTTTCGTATGGGGTCCCGACCTGGAGTCGGCTGTCCACAATGCCATCGTGCTCGAGGAGGTGGCGAGAACGGCGCTCCAGGCCATCCTCATCAATGAAGGCGCGGGGCAGACACCGCAGGCGCTGCTGGACAAGCATTTCCTCCGCAAGCACGGCCCTGGCGCCTACTACGGGCAGCGCGGCGACTGAACGCGGGGGGCCCGGGCCGATCCCCGCCGACCGGCACGGCGTATCCTTGCTATCCCGGCCGGGCTCCGGTCAGATACGGCGCCGCGGCGTTGGCGCCACTCGGACTGTGGCTCCCGCCAATAGAGGACAGGCATTATGTACGTCGGAGCTGATTACTACCCGGAACACTGGCCCCGCCAACGGTGGGAGACGGACGCCCGCCTCATGGAGGACGCCGGTTTCAACGTCGTCCGTCTGGCGGAGTTCGCCTGGATCTACATGGAGCCGGAAGAGGGGCGGTTCGAGTTCGGCTGGCTCGACGAAGCGTTGGGCGTACTGGACAGTCACGGGGTCTCCGCCATTCTGTGCACGCCCACGGCTGCGATGCCCGCCTGGGTGGCGCGCAAGTATCCGGAGACGCTCGCCACGCAATTGGACGGCACGCGCATCCGATGGGGCGTGCGCAAGAACAACTGCTTCACGTCCGGCGCGTACCGGATGCTGTCCGAACGCATAACCCGGGCAATGGCGGAGCACTTCGCCCGAGCGCCCAACGTGATCGGATGGCAGACGGACAATGAGTTCGGCCATCCTGTCTGTTTCTGCGACGCGTGCCGGGCGGAGTTCCAGGACTGGCTGCGACGCAGGTACGGCACTCTGGTGGAGCTCAATCGCCGTTGGGGGACCCATTTCTGGGGTCATGTCCATACCACTTGGGGTGAGATCGAGATCCCCGCCGACGCGAACCGCTACAATCCGAGCCTGTGCCTGGACTGGCAGCGGTTCTTCTCCCACCTCAACGTGCGTTTCCAACGAGACCAGGTGCGCATCCTGCGCGAGCTCTGTCCGAACCACTTCGTCACGCACAACTTCATGGGCCTTTTCAGCGACCTGGACTATTATGACCTGGCCGAGGACCTCGACCACGTAAGCTGGGACAACTACCCGGTCTGGGGAGCGCCCGGCGTGCCGTACGACGCAGCGGCCGCCGCCGACGTGATGCGGGGCCTCAAACGAAAGAACTTCTGGATCATGGAACAGACGGCAGGTCCCGGCGGAGGCAGCACCTTCGGCCGGAATCCCCGGCCGGGCGAGATCCGCAAGATCGCCTATCAGCAGCTCTCCCATGGGGCGGAGGGCCAGCTCTGGTTCCGGTGGCGCACCTGTACGGCGGGCCGGGAGCAGTACTGGCACGGCCTGCTCGGACATGATGGCAAACCGCTCAGGCGCTACCGCGAGGCGGCCCGGACCGCAAGGGAGTTCCATGCGCTGGTGCCCGAACTCGAAGGCACGACCGTCGTTCCCCGGGTCGCCATGGTCTATGACTACGACAGCATCTGGGCGCTGCGCATCCAGCCGGGCTTCGCCGGCAACTCGTACCACGCGGCGATGCGGCGCTACTACGGCGCGCTCATGCGCGCCGGCGTGAACGTGGACATGGTGCCGCCGACGGCGGACCTGTCGCAGTACCGCCTCGTCGTCGCGCCGGAGCTGCACGTGATGCCGGACGCCGTCGCAGACTCCCTCAAGAGCTACGTCGCCGACGGCGGCGTCCTCCTGACGGACTGCCGCACGGGCGTCAAGGACGAGACCAACCTCTGCCACGAGCGCACGCTGCCGGGCCTATTGAGCGAAGCCCTCG
>CAYUDW010000019.1:0-9253 GCA_964442595.1 uncultured candidatus Brocadiaceae bacterium | reverse complement strand
GGCGTCCCGTGGGAGATGGTCCGGCGGGTGGCCGAAGCGGGCTACGGCGTCCACGACAACTCCAGCGCCGACTTCGAGCTGGAAGGGATGAAACTGGTCCTCGAGCAGGCGGCCGCGGAAGCAGGGCTGCGCTTCCTTTACCACACCTTCTTCGCTGACGCACTGGTTCAGGACGGCCGCGTTTGCGGCGCCGTCATCCAGAACAAGGGCGGCCGTCAGGTCGTCCGCGCCGAACGCGTCATCGACTGTTCCGGCGACGGCGACGTGGCGGCCCGCGCCGGGTGCCAGTTCGATGTGGGCGACGAGGAGACCGGGCGCTGCCAGCCGGTCACACTTATGTTCGTGATCGGCGGCGTGGACTACGAACGCGTCAGGCAATTCCGCGGGGACGATTTCCAGCTTCGCGATGTCTGGAAGAAGGCACAGGAAAGAGGCGACATGCGCCCGTTCCAGGATCAGGTAATGGGCTGGTGGTGGACGCCCACCCGGCCGGACCAACTCGGGGTCAACTTCACGCACGTCAACTTCGTGGACGCCGCCAGCGCCGAAGACCTCACCAGGGCCACGGTCGAGGCGCGCAAGCAGGTCTTTGAAACCGTCGACGTATACCGGAAGTGCGTTCCCGGCATGGAAGAGTGCTACCTCATCTCGACCCCGAACACGATCGGCGTCCGTGAGAGCCGCCGCATCCGTGGCGACTACGTGCTGACCAAGGACGATCTGCTCGCGCAGGCGGAGTTCGACGATTCGATCGGCTACGGATCGTTCTTCATCGACATCCACAACGTGGACGGCCCGGGCATGGATGGTAAGACGTACCGCCCCGATGCCGGCTTCAAGTACCAGATCCCGTATCGCATTCTGCTGCCCGAAGGAGTCGACAACCTGCTCGTGGCGGGCCGGTGCGCCAGTTGCACGCACGAGGCGTTGGGCAGCCTTCGCGTGATGCCCCAGTGCGGCGTCATGGGCCAGGCGGCCGGCACGGCCGCGGTGCTATCCCTTGAGAACGGTGTCAGTCCGAGGGACTTGGAAGTCCGGGCGCTCCAACAGGCGCTGCGCGATCAAGACTGCATCCTGGACGACGCCGACGTCGCTCGGGCGAACTCGCAATGAGCCGTGAGGGCTGGCCCGCGGGTGCACCGGACCTTGCCCCGCACGCCCATGACCTTTATCATCGCAGCCGCTTATTCTGAACGTCCCTTGCTGGTGGGAGGTGCCGAGAATGCGAGGTCCCCTGATCGCCTTCGGGTTGCTTCTGGCGCTGAGCGCTTTGCCGCTCGCGCAGGTGTTGGCCTATGAGGGCCGCGTGGCCCTTATCGCGGACCCCGGTGGGAGGGATGAAGCGCAGGGCGCCCGCGATTACTTCGCGCTCATGGAGGGCATTCTCAAGCGCGTGGACCTGCCTTACGCCGTCGTCACGCAGGACCAGATTCTGGCGGGCGTGCTCGATGACTACCGCATCGCCATCATCCCGTACGCCCCGAACTTGAGCCGCGCTGCCCGTGCCCTGGTGAAGTCATTCTGCAGCGACGGCGGCAAGGTCATGTGCTTCTACACGACGTACGGGCTGGACAGCGAGCTGCGGGTGGCTTCCACCACCTACGTGCCCGACCCCGAGCGCAAGACGTTCTGCTACGTGCGGTGCCGAAGGGATGCCTTGCCCCGTCTGCCGGAAGGTTTCGCCCAGGTGTCGTGGAACATCTCCGCGCCCAGGCCGGCGCGCGACGCGATGGTGCTGGCCGACTGGCTGGATGCCAACGGGGAGGAGACGGGACGCGCTGCGGCCACTCTCTCCGACGGAGGTCTATACTTCTCCCATGTCTTGCTGGCCGAGGGCGAGGAGAACCAGAGAAACGCCGGCCTGATGCTCAAGAGAGCCGTTGAGTATCTGAAGCCGCGTGTCGGTCAGCGGCGGGACATCGCCATCGTCTACGGCACTCTGAGCGAAGCGACCGAGCGCGGCGACGGAAGACTCGTGGGCCGCATGGTGGGCGAGATGCAGCGGATCCTGGACGCTGCCGGCGTCCCCTACGCCGTGGTGACCGACGAAGCCGTTGCCCGCGGAGCGCTGCGGGGAAGGCGCGTCGCCATCCTGCCGCTCAACTTCGAGGTCTCCGACGAGGAGGCGAAGGCCTTGCAGGACTTCGTCGCAGCAGGGGGCAGGTTGATCGGCTGCTTTTCAGTGGCCAGCCGCTTGCACGCGCTGATGGGGGTAGCCACGGGGCAGTTCAAGGCCGGCGGCGCCGCTTCGCCGTTCGAGGTGGTCAAGTTCAACGCGACCGCCCCCGACTCGTTCCCCGATTCGTTCGGACAGCGTTCCTCCAACATCATCGCCGTCACGGCCGCGCCCGACGGCGAGGTCATTGCCACCTGGCACGACTCCAACGGGGCTGATACCGGCTATCCGGCCGTGATCTTGTCGCCCACAGGGATGTACTTCTCCTACATTCTCCATGCGGGAGACGTGGCCAAGACGTCGGCTTTCCTGATGGCAGCGGTGGCGGAGCTTGCCGGCCAGGACGTGTACCGCTTCCCCGTTGAGCACCTGACGGAGACGCTCTGGGACTTCCGGCGCTACACCGACCGGGAGTCCATGCGGAAGGCGTGCGCCGGGAACGCCCGTGCGCTGGAGGCCCTCGACACCGCCGTGAGCCTGGAGAGCAACGCTCGCCGCCAGGCTGCCTCCGGCCAGCTCTACGAGGCGTACCAGGCCCTCCAGAATGCGCGCGGCGCGGCCGATCTGGCCTTCATCCGCAGCCTGCCCTCACGTGGAGGCAGGGAGTTCCGGGGCGCGTGGATCCACAACGTCAGCGTCCCCGATCAAGACTGGGATGCCTTCTTCGCGGGCATGAAGCAGAGGCATCTGAACGCGCTGCTGCCCAACGTGTGCGCGGCGGGCTATGCGCACTATCAGAGCGACCTACTTCCTCTTTCCTCGTTCGTCCGCGAGAACGGGCCGCAGATGGAGAACATGCTCGCGGCGGCGAAGAAGCACGGAATCGAAGTGCACCTGTGGCGCGTCAACTACAACCTGTGGTGGCCGGGCAACGAAGTGGTGGACGAACTTGCGGCGCAAGAGCGGGTCTGCCGAGACCCCGAGGGCAACATCGTCGGCGGAGGCAATGCGAGCCTGTGCCCGTCCCATCCCGAGAACCAGCGCCTCGAGATCGAGGCCATGCTGGAGATGACGCGCAAGTTCCACCCCGACGGGATCCATTTCGACTACATCCGCTACCCCGGCGGCCAGGCCTGCTACTGCAACGGCTGCCGGAAGCGGTTCGAGAGCCGCATCGGGCAGAAGGTCCAGAACTGGCCGGCCGACGTGCTCTCGAACGGGCCGCTCGCGCAGCAGTACCTTGACTTCCGCCGCGACCAGATCACGCACGTCGTCGCGGAGGTCAGCCGGCGGTCGCGCGAGATAGACCCGAACGTGAAGGTATCGGCGGCGGTGTTTTCCTACTGGGACTCGGCGCGGGACAGCATCGGCCAGGACTGGCGAACCTGGGTCGAGGAGGGATACCTGGACTTCGTCTGCCCAATGAATTACACGCAGAGCCCCGAGGAGCTATCGTCCACTGTGACGCAGCAACGGGGATGGGTTGGTGCGGACTTCCCCTTGCAGTCCGGCATCGGCGCATTCCGCTCGAGCTCGGCCTGGCACACGGCCGACCTGGTGGACTCGGCGCGGAGGAGCGGTGCCGACGGGCTCGTGTTCTTCGACTACCGCGGCCGGGTGGTGACCGACTTTGTGCCGGCCCTACTGGAGGGACCTCTGCGCGAGCAGGCAAGGACGCCCTGGGCGAAGTAGCGCGGGAGGGGCCTCCGCCGGCAGCATGGTGGGCGGGACGGTGGACTCAAGAGAGCGTGCTCTCCTGGCGATCGGACACGAGACTCCGGACCGGATCCCGGTGGACTTCTGGGCTTCTGCAGGATTCCGCGCCCGCATCAAGTCTGAGCTTGGGATGTCCTTCGAGGACTTCCTCGACGGGCAGGACGTCGACTTCCGCTACATCCCCGGCCCGAGCTATGTTGGCCCGCCTCTTGACGGCGAGCAAAGCGGAATCGCCACGGACATATGGGGTGTGCCCAGGAAGGCCGTGACGCTGGAGGTCAGGGGGCAGTTCGAGCACTACTGGGAGGTCGTCGCGCCGCCGCTTGCCGACGCTGCCACGCTTGACGAGATAGACGCCTATCCCCACTGGCCCTCCGCAGATAGGTTCGACTACCGGAACGTCGAGTCCCAGTGCGACCTTGTGCGCGAGCAGGGGCGCGTCGTCGTTTTCATGGGCGACCGGCTGAACAGGATCGCGCAACTGAAACCTGCCATGTACATCCGGGGCCCGGATCGGATAATGCTGGACATGGCACTGGAGCCGGACCTTGCCCGCGTGCTGTTTGAGAAGATCAAGGCGTTCTACATGGACTACCTCGAGCGGATCCTGACGGCGGCCAGCGGCAAGATCGATATCGTGCTCACCGGCGACGATTTCGGCGCTCAGCAAGGCCCGCTCGTGTCGCCGGGGATGTGGGAGGCATTCCTCAGACGAGGATTCGAGGAATACGTCCGCCTGATCAAGGCGCACGGGGCCGTCGCCATGCACCACACGTGCGGATCGGTCAGGGCGTTGATACCGCAGATGATCGAGTGTGGACTCGACGTTCTCCAATCCCTGCAACCTGAAGTACGTGGGATGGAGCCGGCCGGATTGAAGGAGGATTACGGAGACCGACTATCCTTCCACGGCGGCATGTCCATACAGAAGACGCTGCCGTACGGCACGCCAGAGGACGTGTGCAGGGCGGTGAAACATCTGGCCCAGGCGATGGGGGAGGGCGGGGGTTACGTGTTCTGCACGGCGCACAACGTGCAGGCCGACACGCCGATGGCAAACGTGCTGACGATGCTCGATGCGTACCGCAGGTACGGCACTTACGGATGACCCGGCCCCGGGCCCCCTGGTTCTGTCGCTTTGGCCGGCTCCGGTATCGCCCTTATGGCTAGCGTCGCGGACATGCGAAGGACGAAGGAGGCAAGAAACAGGATGTGAAAGCCGACCACTGTCAGGCCGCCGAGCGGCCAGGACGCATCCCCGAGGAAATGCAAGAGGAACCCGGCCAATAGAGGCCCCATAGTGCCGGCCAGCGATCCGACGCATGCGGATACCGCGACGTACATCGGGACGCGGCCCGAAGGGGGCGTACGGGTGATCAGCTTCACGGTCGCATTGAGGGCGATCGTGCTGCCGATTCCTCCGATCAGGGCGGCCGCTGCAAGGCACGGGAACGGATTCTGCGGCTTCGCCGCTATCCAGAAAAGGGGGATCGTGGCCCAGAACATGTGGCCTCACCGGAGCGTGCGCTTCACCCCGAGCCGGTCGACCAGCGTGCCCAGGTACTTGCCGGCGACTGCCGTGGCGGCAAGCGGCACGAGGATCAGCACGAGCGACCCTCCAAAGAAGTTGCGCCTGATCCCCAGGTTCTCCACGAAGTAGATGGTTGCCAGCGAGCCGCCGAGCGTCATGCCGAACGTCCAAAGGACGTTGAAGATGAGCCACGGGCGGAACCTGCGGTCCTTCAGCGGCCTGGCCACCTCGCGCCAGAACCTGGCCTTGCGTGACCTCTTTACCGGCGGGTCGGGGATGGTCCGGTGGATGACCAGGTCGACGATGCCCAGCACAGAGCCGAAGCCGAACAGCAGCATGAGCAGATTCAGGTTGGAGCCACCGCCGAGCCGGTCCATGGCGAAGCCGATGGGGACGACGATCCACACGTTGGCCAGGGCGATCCACGCGCTCCGACGGCCCATGAAGCGGCCGTGTTCGTCCCGGGGGATGATGTCCGCCAGCCAGGAAAACCACGGAGGAACCGCGATCGCCTCGAAGGCGTTGGCCAGCACCAGCAGCACGATGAACACAAGTGTCGCGCGGCTGCCGAAACGGCTGTGCAGTGCGAAGGCCGCCGTTATGGCCACGATGCGCAACGTGCGACCTGCCATCGCAGCCACAAACCACAGCGACCTGCGGCTGCCCGTTCGACTGACAACGTACGCGGACAGCAGTTGCAGAAGCAACGCGAATGACGACGCCCCCGAGAGCAGGCCCCACTGCCAGTAGCGCATCCCGATCCCGTTCCCGAACGTCACGAGGTACATTCCCGACAGGAGGACGAAGTAGACGGTTCCCATCGCGCCCGTGAGGATGTGCTTCCGCATGATGCTGGGAAGCTCCCAGGGGTAGACCATCTTGCTCTGCGCGCGGGCGTCGCGCAGAAGCAGTCTGGGGATGGAGCGTAATCTTAGCATTGTCTGGATTCATGGTGGCGTTGCTGGAGGCAGACGACACGCCGACGCCCGATCGCGCAGGGAGCGCACGCGGCGGCCGGGCACTCATCGGTCCGTTCACCCAGTGTACGCACGTGTCAACGCACTGGCCAGTGAATGCATGGGCAGCGGTGTGCCGCCTTAGCGATTCGTGCAAGGCGGCGGCTTCCCCCGGCCCCGTCCGACCTCTCGGCCGGGCGGAAGCCTATGGGTCCCCCGGCTGGCGCCGCCATGGCGTTGGCGCTGGCCGACCTCGGTAGGTGGGCGTCGGCCTGCGCACTCCCAAAAACAGAGCCGCCCGGAACTTTGGTCATCTCCGGGCGGCTTGTTCATTTCGCGCCAGATCCGTCGTCCGGATCTGTCAGTTCATCGCGTAGTGCTGCGCTTACTTCTTCTTGGCCTTCTTCTTGGCCTTTTTCTTGGTGGCCTTCTTCTTGGCCTTTTTCTTGGTGGCCTTCTTCTTCGTGGCCTTCTTCTTCGTGGCCTTCTTCTTCGTGGCTTTCTTCTTGGTCGTCTTCTTCTTCTTCTTGACTGTCTTCTTCTTCGCAGCTTTCTTCTTTGCCATCGACTGCTACCCTTTCAACTAGAAGCGATCATACCAGGCTACCCCCGCTGTCCCCCGCGGAGGTCGGGTCGTCATGGACGACCTGTTTCTGTAGGACCTTACGCCGGCCACCGAAGCTCCATGGCCGGCTGCGCGCTTGCCTCGGTCTGCTATTCGCTCTGGACTGATCCCTCCTCGAAAGAGTCAAGGAATAGAAACCCCCGCAACACAGAAGAGTCCGCCAGTTGCTTGCACAAGAGTCAGGCTAATATTACATATTCACGCGCCCGAAAGTCAAGACTTTTCTTCTCGTTTCGTGTACATACCTGCATGAGACCGTTTCCTCAGCTAATGCAACAATGCCATCGCGTGGCGTACTCTGCTACCCGCGGCCGATCGAGTTCGGGCGCGCGGCGCTGCGTGGAAGCGGGAATGGTACAGGTGGGAAAGCCTGGTCGGCCGACGCCGGCACGCTGGAATGGGGGATGCAAAGCGCGACGACAGGCGGTCGGCACAGGTCGGTGTGCCGACAGCGCGCGGCGGGGGGGCCTGGCTTGAACGGGCGGGCTGCGGCTACTGCCGGCAGCTAGGTGTCGTTCCGGAAGTCACTCAGGTCAACGATGCCGGGGGAGCCGCTCTGCGCCTGGCCGGGAGTGACGATCCTGTTCTGCTGCTCGCGCCGCAACTCCTCTATCCGGTTCTGGATGCGCTCCTTGGCCTCTTCCAACTTCGGTTCGGCGAACTGGTTGAACTTCGCGAAGGCCGCCTGCACCGAGTCTGCTTCTATCTCAAACGCAATGGGCAATTGCTGAAGGCCCATGGGCGTTTGCATGGTTATGGCCGCACGGCCGATGAACTTCTCCTCGTCCCCGTCGACGCCTATCATCCGGTCCACCTGCTTGATAGGGAACCGCTGATCGTTGGTCTTGTCCTGGAGGTACTCTTCCTTGCGGTAGATCATCGTCTTCCTTTCGTTCAGCGTTCTTGCGGGCAGTTCGCGCCAGCGGGCCTTTCGTGTACTACTATCACAGTTCAGCAGGCAGCGCAAGCGTAGCGTCCCCACGGGTGTTTGCATCGGGCCAGACGCTGGCGTAGACTGCCTCAGCGCGCAGAACCGGTCTACGGATCTCGCACCTTCTTCTGAGAGGGGGCCGTGCCATGCCTACGGTAGCACACATCGAGACGTCCATGGGCACAATGCTCGTGCAGCTCTATGACGAGGATGTCCCGAACACCGTGGCCAACTTCGTGCACCTGGCGTCCAAGGGCTTCTACGACGGCCTCCTCTTCCACCGGGTCATAGGTGACTTCATGATCCAGGCCGGGTGTCCGACAGGCGACGGCACCGGGGGACCGGGCTGGAGGATCGCGGACGAGTTCCTCGACCACTTGAGACACAGTGCCGAGGGCATGCTGTCGATGGCAAACGCCGGCCCGAACACGGGCGGCTCGCAGTTCTTCATCACCCTTGCCGCCACGCCCTGGCTGGACGGCAAGCACACGGTCTTCGGCAGGACGCTCGGCGGCATAGACGTGCTGAAGAAGATCGGGGCAGTGAAGACGGACGCCAATGATCGTCCGGTCAAGCCCGTGACTATTGAGGCAGTCAGGATCTTTCAGGAGGGCCAGCCCGTGACCGACGTGCAGCCGCAGCCGCAGATGGTGTGAAGCTCGGCCCGGCCGCCGCGCAGCCCTTGTCCTCAGCGCGCGTCTTCGAATGCCTCGAACATGGCCATTACGTTCTCGATTGGCGTGCCGGCCTGCATGTTGTGAATGGCGTTGAAGACGAAGCCGCCCCCCTCGCCGAAGACCTCGACTCGTCTCGTGACTTCTTCCCGCACGTCGGCCGGCGTTCCAAACGGCAACGTCTTCTGCGTGTCAACGCCCCCGCCCCAGAAGCAGATCCGGGCTCCGTAAGCCTTCTTCAGGCGCACGGGATCCATGCCGTGGGCGGAGCACTGGACCGGGTTCAGTATGTCGAACCCGGCCTGGATGAAGTCTTCGATCAGTGGCTCGACGCCCCCGCATGAATGGATGAAGGTCTTCCATGCGGTGTTGCGGTGGACCCAATCGTTCACCCGCCTGTGGAACGGCTTGAACAGGTCGCGGTAGGCCTCAAGCGACATGAAAGGCCCGCGCTGCGTTCCGAAATCCGTACCGGTGACGAATAGAACGTCCACGTCATCACCCATCCTGGCGTGGATGCGCTCCAAGTTCGCCAGCGCGATGTCGCACTGGCGGGCGAACACTTTACGCACGAACTCCCGGCGCGTCGCCGTGGACACGTACCACTCCTCGACGTCTCGTATGCCCCTGGGATGCTTGAGGAACGGCGCCGGAACGAGTGCGATGTCTCCGAAGCCCGTGTTGGCGAAACTGCCTACGAGCGC
>CAYUDW010000018.1:27793-29173 GCA_964442595.1 uncultured candidatus Brocadiaceae bacterium | reverse complement strand
ACTCGGCGAACCTCTGCCAGGCCACCTGCACGGAACTCTGCCCCCGGAACAAGGGCAGGAACTGCTTGGGGCGGTCGCTCCGGCTCCAGGGCCAGAGCCGCGTCCCGACCCCTCCGGCGCGTATGACGATCCTCATCGTGACATCCTCGAAGACCCGGGATGAAGTCCAGTTCAGAAGCGCACCAACGGCCATCATAACCCATCGAGCCCGCAATGCAAGGCGTTTTCTTGGGGCGCCCCGGCGGCGGCCACGGCCGCGCTTTGCAGCGCGAGACGGGCCCCGTTCGCTCCCGCTTGATTTTGCCTTAAGCGGGCCTTATGCTTGGCTTTCGGGAAACTCCCCCGTCACTTCGCACAATGAGGAAACAACATGTCACAAGGCAAGGCGCACGACGCCATACTCGCCTGCGCTCAGGAAGTCAAAGAGCGCATCGGCAAACGGCAACAGCCCTCCCTGAAGTTCCCGAAGCGGTCGCTCAGCAACGTCGCTTACGACGAGAAGGACGGCTACTTCAAGCTCAAGAAGGGCAAGATCACCCGCACCCTCACCTACAACACGGTCAAGACCTTCGCCCAGACCTTGCGCATGATGGCGCTGTCCAAGGAGGCCATTGACATCGAGGAAGAGGTGACCAAGAGGGAGGCCTACTACGTCTCCAAGAACTGGGGCGACGCGCGCTTCGACGAGCAACCGGAGTCCGACGCCGTCATGGAGGACGTGGAGGCGCTGTTCGGAGTCAACAGGGAGCAGCTCGGCTTCATCCCCGAGGAGAAAGGCGGCGAGATCGCCGGCGAGCTCGTCGTGATAGACCGCGACCGCACCACGGGGAAGAAGATCGAGATCGACTGCACCAGGTTCGGCAGCGGCGCTTACTCGGTACCCATCAGCGTCGAGGAGCTCGAGTTCAGGACCAAGGCCGATTTCATCCTGGCAATCGAGACGGCGGGCATGTTCCAGCGCCTTAACAACCACTCGTTCTGGCGGACGGCCAACTGCATCCTGGTCTCGATGGGCGGCGTGCCGACGCGGGCCTGCCGGCGCTTCGTGCGTCGGCTGAGCGAGGAGAACAAGCTGGACGTCTACGCCTTCGTGGACGGCGACCCGTACGGCTACGGCAACATCTACCGGACGCTGAAGGTGGGCAGCGGCAACGCCGCGCACATCAACGAGTTCTTCTGCGTCCCCACGGCCCGCTTCCTCGGCGTCACCCCGTACGACATCGAGAAGTACGATCTGCCGACCCACCCCCTGACCGACGTGGACATCAAGCGCGCCAAGGACCTGGTGAAGAACGACCCGTTCTTCAGGCGCCACAAGCCGTGGCAGAAGGCCATCCAGAAGATGCTCCAGATGGGCCAGAGGGTCGAGCAACAGGCCTT
>CAYUDW010000018.1:17673-27693 GCA_964442595.1 uncultured candidatus Brocadiaceae bacterium | reverse complement strand
GTGAAGAAGTTCTGGAAGGCCGTCTTCATCCCCGGATGCCTGGTGATTGCAGCCGTCGCCTTTGTCGTCGTGCTGCTGCTCGTCAAAGTCCTGTGGGCCTGGACGGTCCCGGATCTGTTCCCGGGGGCGGTCCAGCAGGGGTTGGTGGCTGCCAAGATCTCCTGGCTGACGTCTCTAAAGCTCGCGCTCTTCGCGGCCGTCCTGCTGGGCATCTCGGGCAGCCGGAGCGGTCACAGTTCTTCGTAGGGGCGGGCTCATTCTTCGAGCAGCAGGTCGATTTCGCGGCGGGCCATGTCGATCTTGGCGACCGTCACCTTCACCGTCTGGCCGAGGTGGAACTCCCGCCCGCCGCGCGTGCCGATCAGTGCCTTCTTCCGCTCGTCGAGCCGGTAGAAGTCGTCCTGGATGTCCTGGACCTTGATGAGCCCCTCCACCGAGAAGTCCTCCAGGCGCACGAACAGCCCGTATTCCTGCACGCCGGTCACGACGCCCTCGAAGACCTGCTCGCGGTGGCCCTCCAGGTAACGGAGCAGCTTGATCTTGACGATCTCCCGCTCGGCTTCATCCGCCCGCTCCTGCGTTTCGTTGCAGTGGCCGGCGATGCTCGGCAGCGCCTCGTCCCACTCGGCGCGCAATGAGTCGGCCCCGCGCCGCTGCTTGAGGTGCTGGTCCAGGATCTGATGCACCACCAGGTCGGGATAGCGTCGCACCGGCGAGGTGAAATGGCAATAGCGGTCGAAGTGCAGGGCGAAGTGCGACTGGAGCTTCGGGCTGTAGAGGGCGCGCTGCATCGACCGGAGCAACTGCATGTTGACGGCCTCCGCCAGATGCGTGCCGGCCACTTCGGCCAGCAGGTTCTGAAGCTCCTTCCGATCTGCGGCGTCGATCGGCCGGCCGAGAATGGTCAGGATGAAATCGCTGAATTCGGCGAGGTCTTCCTCCACCGGCGGCTCGTGAACGCGGTAGAGGGCGGGCAGCTTCCTCTCCTGCATGAAGTCCGCGACGGCGCGGTTCGCGCTGAGCATGAACTCCTCGACCAGCCCGTGAGATCGGTCGCGGACGATCTGCGAGACGCCGACGACCCGCCCGTCCTCGCCGATGTGCACCTCGTATTCCGGCACGTCCAGGTCCACCGAGCCGATCTCGCGGCGGCGTCGCCGCAGCTCCCCCGCCAGCCCGTCCAGGTCCAGCAACTGGCGCAGGATATCCTCCGGCAGCCTCTCGGCGGCTGAGGCGGCGGCCGGTTCCTCCGATTCGGCCGCTTCCAGCACCTCCTGCACCTCGGTGTAGGACATCCGGCGGTCCACGTTGATGACTGAGTAACTGACGGCATAACCGACCATCTCGGCCGATTCGTCGAACTGCATCGTGACCGTCTTGGCCAGTCGGTCCTTTCCCTCAACCAGGCTCAGCGTGTCCTTGCTCTGCTCCGGCGGCAGCATGGGAACCACTTCATTGGCCAGGTAGACGCTGTTGCCGCGCTCGCGCGCCTCCGCGTCCAGGACGCTGCCGGGGAGTACGAAACAGGAGAGGTCCGAGATGTGCACCATGACGACGCGCTTCCCGGTCGCCGGATCGTGCTGGAACGACAGCGCGTCATCGAAATCCTTGGCGTCCTCGGGATCGATAGTGACGGTCGTCACGTTGCGCAGGTCCCGGCGCTTTGCCATCTCGCCTTCGGGCATCTCCCGCACGCGCGCAGCGGCCTCGAGCACTTCGGGAGGAAACGAGCGCGGCAGGCCGAACTCCAGGATGACGGTCTGCACGTCGACCCCCGGCGATCCGGCCTTGCCGAGGACTTCCCTGACCTCACCCTCCGGGTTACGGTGGAGGCTCGGCCAGGCCGTCAGCGCCACCAGCACCTGATCGCCGTCTGCCGCCCCGAGCCAGTCCCCGCGGGCCACGTAGATGTCCTTGAACAAGCGGGGGTTGGCCGGCACGACGCGCCCGAACTTGCGGCCAGGAGAAAAGGTGCCGATCACTTGCTGGTTACGGTGCTCTATAACCTTGATGATGCGCCCCGACGGCCCGAGGTTCTTCCGGCGTCTGCGGCCTCCGCCCCCGGGCTTCTTCCGGTGCACCTCGACCACTACGAGATCGCCATGCATCGCCTCGCCCATGTCCTCTTCGGCGACGTAGACGTCCTCATCGTCGCCCGCAATCGGCAGCAGAAAGCCAAAGCCCCGAGCGTTACATTGGAGGCGGCCCGTCATCAGGCCCGCCCGTTCGGGGTTGACCCAGTGGTTCTTCTTGACCCTGACCAGCAGGCCGCGACGCTCCAGGTCCTCCAGCAGCGCCAGAAACTCGGGCAGTTCAGATTGGCCGACCGCAAAGTGCCGGGCCAATTCCTCAGTCCTCATCTGGCGATAGGACTTCGACCGTACGAGATTCATTACGTCCTTCTCGGTAACCATGACGAACCGGGCTCTCCAGTAACGAGGCCGAAGCAATGAACCCACCCCGGTCGCGTATTGTAATGGAAGTGCTCGGGGGCCGACAGTGTGCATCCGGAAAAGCGCCAGCCCTCAAGTCCAAGAGGCCTGCCAACTTAGGCGTGCGGTTTGCAAAGCGCTCGCGGCTTCTCCCACAATGCGTCAGAGAACGTCGCTCACGGACATCACACATCGGGACGCGACAGCGAGATGCAACGAGGCAACCACCCAAGGACCCGACTCCCACGCCACATGCCGTGGGTCGCGTGCGGACTGCTTCTGACGGTCGCCGCCTGCATGGCGTCGGGAAACGAGACGCCGCTCAACGAAGCGCTCGAACCGGTTCTGTCCGGCGGGCACCTGAGCCGGGCGGAGGTAGGCGTTCACGTCGTTGCGGTGGCGAGCGGCCGCGTCATCTGCAGCCGTGACGCCATGCGCAGGTTCATCGTGGCCTCGAACGAGAAGCTCGTCACGGCCGCCGCCGCACTCGAGATCCTGGGCGCCGACTACCGGTTCGAGACCGCCCTCTACGGCTGCGGGCCCGTCCGTGGAGGCGTGCTGCGAGGCGACCTGATACTGCGAGGGGGAGGCGACCCGACGATCGGGGGCCGGTACGACGACGAAAACGCAATCGACGTGTTCCGACGCTGGGCTCGCAACCTCCGCTCGAAGGAGCTGCGCGGCGTGACGGGCGACGTCGTGGCCGACGACACGTTCTTCGACCGGCGGTATCGCCACCCGAACTGGACGCGATATCCGGCGTGGAACTGGTACTACACGACGACGTCCGCCCTGTCGGTCAACGACAATTGCGTCGTCGTAACCGTGGAGCCAGGGCTGGAGGCGGGCGCGCCTGCCTCGGCGGCCTTCGCTCCGGCGTCGGCCCCGTTGAAGCTGCTGAACCTCTGCGAGACGGCCACGAAGCGGCACGCCATCTGGTTCGACCGGTCCGCCGGTGAGGATACCATCAAGGTTGGGGGACACGTAAGGCTGGGCTCCGCGGGCTACTCGGGCGAAGTCACCGTGCCGGATCCCCCCCTCTACGCCGCAACCACGCTGAAGCAGGCATTCGAGGAGGAAGGCCTGCGAATCGGGGGCCGCGCCCGAGTGCTGCCGGCGGCCGATCCGGCTCTCTACGAGGAGGCGGACAGGCTCTGCCTGAGGAGCACGGCGCTGCCGCCCGTGCTCCACACCATGGTCAAGCGCAGTCACAACCACTACGCCGAACAGGTGATGAAGACCATCGGTGCGGAGGCCCAGGGCGTCGGCTCCTGGGAGGCGGGCGCCGCCGGGGCCGGCGGGATGTTGAGGCGGATCGGCTTCAGCGATGACGAGTTCTGCCTGGACGACGGCAGCGGCCTGTCGCGCGAGAACGAACTCACGCCGGCGCTCCTCACGAGCTTGCTGGTCGAGATGGCCCGTTCCCCCTACGGCCCCGCGTTCGCGCAACTGCTGCCCGTGGCCGGCGTGGACGGCACGCTGGGCAGACGCCTGACCGAAGCGCCCTACCACGGCAACGTCCGAGCCAAGACGGGGTATCTGAGCGGGGTCGGCGCGCTGAGCGGCTACGCCACGACGCGGAGCGGCGTCGCCGTTGCCTTTTCCATACTCATCAACGACTCCCATAACCCGCCTGGCACCTATTCGATGCGCCAGAAGCTGGACGCCATCTGCCGGGCGATTATCGACGGCGCCTGACGGCCCCGCCCCGCGTTGACGGGGCAGCGGCCCGCTTCTATAATCGGCGACGGATGGCGTGGCGCCAGGCGACTTCAGTCAGAGGGGGTGAGTCATGGAACTCCGCAGTCCTGCGTTCGAACACGAGGACGAGATTCCCAGCCTGTTCACGTGCGACGGGTCCAATATCTCCCCGCCGCTGCAGATCGGCGACGTGCCGGAGGGCGCGGCCTCGCTGGCTCTGGTGATGGACGATCCGGACGCGCCCGGCGGGACGTTCGACCACTGGGTGGTCTGGAACATCCCGGCTCAGACGGGGGAGATCGCGAGCGGAACGGAGCCGCAGGGCGTCGGGGGGCGCACCGATTTCGGCAGGATGGGCTACGGCGGGCCGTGTCCGCCGAGCGGAACGCACCGCTACATGTTCAAGCTCTACGCTTTGGACACGGTGCTCGGCCTGGCCAGAGGCTCCCGCAAGGACGACCTGGAAGCGGCCATGCAAGGGCACGTCCTGGCGGAGGCGCTGCTGGAAGGGAAGTACCGGCGGAGCCGCTGAGCGTCCGGTCGCTGGTGCCTCGACGTGCCCTCCGGCCACTCTTGGCCGGGCGCCGGGTGAAGTGCCCTGCCGCCCGCAAAACACGCGTCCAACGGGCTCGCCTAGTTGACGCGTCTCTCCCCCCCAAATAGAATGTACTTTCAGGGAAGGCGAGCCGTTGTACGGCTGGCCTTCGCAAGCCCGAAGATCCGTCCGGCAGCCGGGCCCGGCCCGGCAGGAACCGACCGGCATGTATGAGTTGAGCGTGCAGGGCAACTTCTCTGCTGCCCACAACTTACGGGGCTACAAGGGCGACTGCGAACGCCTGCACGGCCACAACTGGCGCGTGCAAGTGCACCTGGCGGCCGACGAGCTGGACGGGCTCGGCATGGTGATGGACTTCCGCGACGTCAAGGGCCTCCTCAACGAGATACTGTCCGAGCTGGACCACAGGTACTTGAACGAGGTCAAGCCCTTCGACGTGCAGAATCCCACGACGGAGAACCTGTGCCGCCACATTGCGGACCGCCTGGCCGAGGGGCTGCCTGACCGGGTGGCCGTGCGGCGCGTCACTTGTTGGGAATCGGAGAACTGCGGCTCAAGCTACGTGCCTGCGGCATCCGGCGAGGGACCTCAGGCCCCGGCGTAGTCCAGAGAGGCAAACGTGAACGACGAGGAGCCCATCTGCGAGGAGTGCGGCGAGCGCCCGGCCACGTGGCATCTGACTGAGTTTGTGGACGGCCAGCCCGTCCAGCATCACTACTGCGACAAATGCTACGGGGAGAAAGAGGGCAGCAGCGCCATCTTGACTCCCCAGATCGCCTTTGCGCAACTGCTGGCAGCCCTCGCTCCTGAACTGAAGGAGATGGCCGGTCGGCAGTGCCCCGTCTGCGGCATCAACTACCTGGAGTTCCGCCAGAACACGCGGTTGGGCTGCCCGCATGACTACCAGGTCTTCAAATCGGCCCTGGAGGAGCTGACCCAGCGTATCCACGGGGCAACAGAACACTGCGGGAAGGCTCCCCCGGAGGCCGGCAAACGGGCCCTGATGCGCAGGCGGATCCACGCCCTCCAGAAGGAACAGCAGGAGGCCGTCGCCGCCCAACGGTACGAACAGGCGGCCGAACTCCGTGACCGCATCCAAGAGATGAAAGAACAGACGAATGAACCTGACGAGCCTGACGGATAGGCCGGTCGAATGGCTCAAGGGGGGCCCGGAGAGCGACGTCGTTGTGAGCAGCCGCGTGCGGCTGGCCCGCAACGTGGACGGTCGCCTGTTCGTCTGGCGGGCCTCGGACGAACAGAAAGCCGAAGTCGAGAGGCTGCTTCATGACGCCATCCTATCCCTGGAGCTCGATCCTCCGCTGACCTACACTCGACTGGACGGACTTGACCCGATGCTGCTGGAGTTGCTCCTGGAGCGCCGGCTCATCAGTACCGAACAGGCTGAGGGGGACTGGATACGCGGGGTGGCCTTTGACGAGGCCGAGCAGATCAGCATCATGGTCAACGAGGAGGACCACCTGCGCCTCCAGGTTATCCGAAGCGGCTCACGGCTCCAGCAGGCCTACCGGCGAGCCGACGAGCTCGATGACGCGCTGTGCCAAACCGTCAGGTTCGCGTATTCCGAGAAGCTCGGATACCTGACCGCCTGCCCGACGAACGTGGGAACGGGCATGCGGGCAAGCGTCATGCTCCATCTGCCGGCCATCGTGATGGCCCAGGAAATGGACAGGATCATCCGGACGGCGCGGGAACGTCGGCTGGCCATTCGTGGCGTCTACGGCGAAGGCACTCACGGCGCGGGGGATTTCTACCAGATATCCAACCACGTGACGCTCGGGGTCTCGGAGGACGAGCTGATCGAGACCGTCGCCCGGGCCGGCACGAAGCTGGCCGAGATGGAGCGCACGGCCCGGCTGAACCTCTACCGGCGGCATAGGAAGGAGTTCGAGACCAGGATACGGCGCGCCTTTGAGCTGCTGTGCTCGGCCTCCGCCATATCCTCGCAGGAAGCGCTCAATCTGTTGTCCCAGGTTCGCATGGGAGCGCAGATGAACGTGCTGGAGGAGACCCGCATCGAGACGCTCAACAAGCTGTTCCTCTTGACTTTGCCCGCCCATTTGCAGACAATGGAGGGAGAGGTGCTTGATAACTCCGTTGCCAACGAAGTCAGGGCAAACTACGTAAGGACCGTGTTGACAAGCGGTTAAGACAACCGCTGGAGACGCGATGATATGATGGACAAGCTTACAGAAAGAACCCGGAAGGTCATCACCTTCGCCAAACAGGAGGCCCAGCGGCTGGGCCATCCATACATCGGCACCGAGCACCTGCTGCTGGGCATTGTGCGTGAGGGCACGGGCGTGGCCAGCACGCTGCTGCAAAGGCTCGGCGTCGACGCCAAGCGGATACGGCTGGAAGTCGAGAAGCATGTCCAGAGCGGCACCGAGGTCATCTCCACCAGCAAGGAGCTGCCCTGGGCCCCGCGCGCCAAGAAGGCCCTCGGCTACGCCTTCGAGGAAGCCAAACGCCTGGGCCAGAATTATGTGGGCACCGAGCATCTGCTGCTCGGCCTGCTGAAGGAAGAGGAAGACATCGCCGCCCAGGTGCTCATGAACCTCGGCGTTGAGATCGAGGAGGTCGAAGACCAGCTTATCGAGCTCCTCGGCCCGGAGATGGGAGACGAGGACGCCGAGCCCGATGAGCCGCGCGGCTTCGCCAAAGGCAAGAGCAAGACGCCGGCGCTCGACTCCTTCGGGCGTGATCTGACCAAGCAGGCCACGTCCGGGGAGCTTGACCCCGTGATCGGCCGCGAGCGCGAGATAGAGCGCGTCATCCAGGTACTGTGCCGCCGCAAGAAGAACAACCCCGTCCTGCTGGGCGAAGCAGGCGTCGGCAAGACCGCCATTGTCGAGGGGCTGGCGCAGGACATTGTGACCGGCAACGTGCCTCGACTGCTGCATGAGCGCCGGATCGTCATCCTCGACCTGGCCCTCATGGTCGCCGGCACGAAGTACCGCGGCCAGTTCGAGGAACGCATCAAGGCCGTCATGCAGGAAGTCAAGAAGGCCAAGGACATCATCCTGTTTGTGGACGAGCTGCACACGCTCGTTGGCGCCGGCGGTGCCGAGGGCGCCATCGACGCATCCAACGTCCTCAAGCCCTCCCTCGCCCGCGGCGAGTTGCAGTGCATCGGCGCGACCACCCCCGACGAATACCGCAAGTACATCGAGAAGGACGGTGCGCTCGAGCGCAGGTTCCAAACCATCATGGTCGCCCCCCCCAGCCGGGACGAGACCGTGGACATCCTGAAGGGCTTGCGCGACCGTTACGAAGCCCACCACTGCGTGCAGATCAGCGACGAGGCCATCATCGCGGCGACCGATCTTTCAATGCGCTACATCACGGGTCGCTTCCAGCCGGACAAGGCACTCGACGTGATCGACGAGGCCAGTTCGCTGGTCCGGCTGCGCAGCATGTCCACGCCCCCGGAGCTGAAGGAGATGCAAAGGGAGCTGGTCAGGCTGCAGGTCGAGAAAGACGAAGCCGTCGACCAGCAGGACTTCGAGCGAGCCGCCAGCCTGCGCGACGAAATCGAGAAACTCGAAGAGAAGAAGAAGGCCTACGAAGAGCAGGAGACGGACCTGAACGCCGAGACGGTCGACACCGTCGATGAGGACGTGATCCGCGAGGTCGTCTCCAAGATGACGGGCGTGCCGCTGGCCAGGCTCGAGGTGGAAGAGGCCTCGCGCCTGCTCAAGATGGAAGAAGAAGTCCACAAGATGATAGTCAGCCAGGACGAGGCCGTCAACGCCGTCAGTCGGGCCATCCGACGGTCGCGTTCGGGCATGAAGGACCCGCGTCGTCCGATGGCCAGCTTCCTGTTCGCCGGACCGACGGGAGTGGGCAAGACGCTCCTGGCCCGCTCGCTGGCCTGTTTCATGTTCGGCGAGGAAGAGGCGCTGATCCAGATCGACATGTCCGAGTACATGGAGAAGCACAACGTGTCGCGTCTGGTCGGCGCGCCGCCGGGCTATGTCGGTTACGAAGAAGGCGGCCAGCTCACCGAGCGCATCCGCCGGCGGCCGTATTCGGTGGTGCTCTTCGACGAGATCGAGAAGGCGCACGCTGAAGTCTTCAACATGCTGCTCCAGATCATGGAAGACGGGCGGCTGACGGATAGCTTCGGCCGTCGCGTGGACTTCAGCAACAGCGTGCTGATCATGACCTCGAACATCGGCGCCGATGTCATCAAGAACAGCGCCGGTCTGGGCTTCCGCACCCGGAGCGAGGACGCCGACTACGAGACCATGAAGAAACAGCTCATGGACGAGGTCGAGAAGCACTTCCGGCCCGAGTTCCTCAACCGCGTCGACGACGTCATCGTCTTCCGCAGCCTGACCAGGGAAGACCTGCGCGAGATCGTGCGGCTCGAACTCGACAAGGTCCGCGAGCGGCTCGACGCCCAGGACATGGAACTCGTCGTCAAGAAGGACGCCGTGGACCTGCTCATCGAGAAGGGATACAACCCCGAGTTCGGGGCTCGGCCCCTGCGCCGCGCCGTCGAGAGATACCTGGAAGACCCCCTGAGCGAGCGAATACTGGCCGGCAAGTTCAAGGAGGGCTGCATCGTCGTCGACGTAGAGGACGGCGACCTGGTCTTCGAGCGGCGCGACGGCAAGCCGCAAGCGGCAACGGAAAGGATCTCTCCCGCGGCGCCTTAGATCGGCGAGCCGCTGGTGGGGTAGGGCTGTTACGTAACGGAGGGCGGGATCATCCCGCCCTCTCTTTACGTACCGGCCGGCCCCAGCGGTACCTCGATTAGGTCGACGCCCAGTGACGCGCGCAGGCGTCCTGTCGGATCGACGCGGAAGTAGTGCAGGTGGCTGCTGCATCGGCAGTCGCTGCACCCGAAGCCGGGCACGCTCCACTGCGCCAGGCCATCCACCGCCCGACTCAGCGCGCACTCGTCTGCCTCCTCGCCGGCCCATGTCAGAACGCTCACGGGCTGCGTTGCCTGCCGCAGGTAGTCCACGTGCCAGCGCAGCCGCTTGCCGGATCGCCGCAGGTGCCGGGCAAGGCGAGCCGGAAGTCCCTTCCGCGCGCTGCCCACGTAGCAATAGAACCCGCGCGGGAAGGAAACGGTGCCGAGCGCCCCCACGCGAACATCCACCCGCTCACGCGCCTGCCTCAGCACGAGGATGTAGGCGCCGCACTCGGGCGCCGCAGCGTTCTCAGGGTTTGGCGTTCGCATCCTGCCACAGTCCCAGGTGTGCCGTTCGCGCCCGCGCTTCCGCGGCCAGGTACTCGTCGCGCCGCGGATGGCGCGCCGCCCGGTAGGCCGCCGCCAGCCCCTTCCGGAGCATGGCCAGG
>CAYUDW010000018.1:15547-17573 GCA_964442595.1 uncultured candidatus Brocadiaceae bacterium | reverse complement strand
CGCATCAATCCCGATCAGCCTGACCTTTCCGACGCCCCGCACCTCGATCGTGTCGCCGTCGTAGACGCGGATCACCTCCGCCACCACGCCGCCGGCGCCAGATTCGTCAGCGGGCGCACCACCCGGAGCCCGGACGATCTCGGATCGTGGGAGAACGGCAAGGAGGATCGCTATGACGAAGCCGGCGGCTACGGCCGCTATCAGCCGTCGCCGTGCTCGGCGATCCGTCCGGCCCATCGTCGGCACCCCCTGAGATCCCCGGCAGAGCGCCCCGCCCAAGACGCCCTCAGGCAAGGTTGCGTCGCTCGCCTCGTAGCGTCACCGAACCGTGCCGGTGTGAGTGACAGGCCAGGTTGACGGCCACGGGCAGGCTCGCGATGTGGCAGGGGGCCCGCTCGACCAGGACCCCCAGCGCCGTCGTCCGCCCTCCGAGCCCCTGTGGGCCGACGCCGAGGGCGTTGACCTGCTCCAGTATCTGCGCTTCCAGCTCCGCCAGGCCCGGCTCGGGGTTGGCCCGTCGCAGGTCCCTGAACAGCGCCCGTTTGGCCAGCAGCGGCGCCGTCTCGAAGTCGCCCCCGATCCCCACACCCACGATCACGGGCGGACAGGCATTCGCGCCCGCCTCCCGCACGGTCTCGACCACCGCCCGGACCACGCCTTCCCCGCCCTGGCTTGGCGGCAGCATGTGGAGCCGTCCCATGTTCTCCGCGCCCCCACCCTTGGCCATCAGCCGGATGGTCAGCTCGCCGCCGTCCACTTGCTCGAGATGCACGACGGCGGGCGCGTTGTCGCCCGGGTTGGCGCGTCCGAGGGGATCCGTCACCGTCGAGGCACGCAACGGGTGCTCGCGGGCGGCCTCGCGGACACCTTCATCTATGGCATCCTGTAGCGTGCCACCGGTGACGACGACCTCGCGCCCGATGCTGACAAAAGCCACCGCCAATCCCGTGTCCTGGCAGAGCGGAACGCCCTCGGCCCGGCTGATTCGCTCGTTCTCCAGAAGCGCGGCCAGTATCTCACGCGCCAGGTCGGACTCCTCCCGAACCATCGCCTGCTCGATCGCCGCAAGGACGTCCGGCCGGAGCTCCGTGTTGATCCGGCGATAGAGCGCGCTGACGGCACGGCTCACGTCTGCCGAATCTATGATGGAAACGGAGTCCATGGTCCATCCCATGCCCGGGGACAGGCGGACAAGCGTGCGCGCCGTGACTCTACGGGAAAGCCGTCGAGGCCGTCAAGTCGGGCGCGGCCGGACTCGTTGAAAGGACCGGCTCACGGTGTTAGAGTAACCCTTGCGCCGTCTTCATGGTCCGTGTGCACCGGCTCTCCGAAGGAGAGAATCGTGACGCCGGAAGAGCTATTCGACAACTGGCTGGAAAAGACCGTATACCGGGACAAGCAGGTGGACGCGGCCGGCGTCCACCTGACCGTTGGCGAGATCCACTCGGCGCACACGCGGGGCAGGCTCGATTTCGGGGGAAGCGAGCTGAAGCCCTGCGGCACACATCCCGTCGAGCTCACCGAACGCACGCCGGGGGATCAGTACGCGTGGTGGCGCCTGGAGGAAGGCACTTACGTCGTGCGGTTCAATGAGACGCTCAAGGAGGGCGCGCCCCCTTCGCTCCTGGTGGGCAGCCGGCGCCTGCTGGCCTGCGGGTGCGCCGTCGCCGCCACGGTTTGCACGGGGGGCGAGATGCGGTCCGTGCTCACAGTGCCGGGCTGCGGCGTGCACATCAAGCAGAACGCCCGCATCGCCCTGCTGCGTCCGCTGGAGTAGACCGGCACACGCCCGCTCTGTCACGCGCCGGAGGAGCCACCCGGGGCCACATGCCGATAGCCGGAGACGATGGCTTGAGGTCGGCGCCGTCATCCTGCCCCCGCAGTGCCGGCACTCCCACCGGCGCAGGATGCCGTGCTGCCAGGTGCGTTCAATGTAGATCGGCTTCGTCGCAAGTCGAGCCGGAGGAGCATTCGAGGGTGGTATAATGATGTCAGAGACGTTCCCTCCTCCGTCGTCACGGCGCCG
>CAYUDW010000018.1:1674-15447 GCA_964442595.1 uncultured candidatus Brocadiaceae bacterium | reverse complement strand
ACCTATGGCCCTTCCCGATAGTCCTTTCGGCGTGGTTCTGTGGGGCATCCCGGCTGCGTGGCTGGTCGATCGTCGGCTACGTGTTTGTCACGGCCTTCCCCGCCGCGGGGGCGTCAAACTGGTTCCTCGTCCCTCGATACGTAGATATCGTGGAAGTGTCGGCGCTCGTCGTCCTCTGGTTCTTCCCGTTCCACCTTGCTGTGGCCCCTGGCCTTGAGTGGTTGACGCAGAGGGTCTTGAAGCTCTTCCGCACATTCGCCGAGACGGAGGAGGTGAGCCAGGCCGCGGGCGTCTTGCGGAGATCGCGCAGAACGACCCTCTTTGTGACACTTATCATCACCGCAACCGTCGCATTCCCTGTCGTGTACAGGCAGTGCGTTCTTGCCAGGGCCCGCTGGCAAGGCCGCAGGTCCGCACTGTGGGCGTGGGAGCACGGCCAGGCGATTCGGTACGTGGACGACCACGAGTACCTGAAGAAGGTGGGTGAACAGACCTACGAGGTCAGGGACGATGCCCGCAGCCTGTCCGACGCAGTGGACTCAGGCTGGGATCCGGCAACCGGACTGAAAGTGGATACGAGATACGGCGCGAGATACGGCGGGACGAGATACGGCGGGATTGCCGGGCGCATGTGGGTCGAAGCATATCGGGAGGTCATCAATCAGAAGCTTGCAGCCAATGGCCCGGCACCCACCGCCAAGTACCTGTTCACCGTGCCCCAGATGGTGGCGTTGCTGGCAAGCGGCCGGATGAAGGAGTTGACTTCTTCCTTTTGGGACCACGAGAAGTACGTCTCTGCTGACGGCGAGATATCTTATCGGAATTATCCTCACTCATTCCTGGGCGTGGAGCCCCAATTCCTCTATGCCGTCCGTCTGCCTGAAAAGGGCGGAGTGCTGGTTATTGCCAGTGCGGAATGCGTGGTGACATACGATCCTGAGGGCAACATGCTCCAGATCTTCCGCGACAGTGTGCTCGATCTTGAGATAAGCGAAGAACTGCTGCAGGGAATTGAACAGCCAAAACTCAGGCAAAGGTGACATGGCCCTCACGGCTCCCCTCGTACGTCGTCATCCGCCTGTTGCAGTGCCGGCACTCACGCCGCCGCAGGAGGATGCGGTGCTTCCAGGTGCGTGCGGCCGTCCTTCATCCTGGTGATCCGGGCGTTTGGATCGCTCGGACTCTCCCAGTCGTTGTTGCTGGCCTTGTTCTTGCGCCCCCTGTCCAGCTTCGCCAGGTCCTGGCGCGTCGGCGTCCCGATGCCCGACGCCTTCGCCAGGCCCTCCAGGAACTCCTCGTAGCCCTCGCCGGTGTCCTTGCGCACGATGCTGCGCATCGCCGCGTTGGCCTCCAGCGTCGTGGCGTCCACCCCGATGGTCTTGCCCTTCAGAAGCCCTTCGGAGGCCAGAAGCTGACTGAGCCTGGGGTAGAACGGATGGCCGGGCGCCTGCGGCATCTTCGCAGTGGGGACCCACAGGTCTTTTTGCCGCTCGCCTTCGCGTTTGCCCATCGACATGCCCCGGTCTCCTCGCTAGACTGCCACTATGATAGAATAGGAGTCAACCGGCCTTCTTCAACGGGCTGCCAGGCGCATGAGCATCTGATGGCCCGGCTCTGTCTGGGATGTTGCATCGTGCAGGCATCCGAGTAGAATGGCCACGCCTTTAGCCAGGGGATTGCAGACCACGTGAACGCGGTAGTCATCATTCCGGCTCGCTATGCCTCCACGCGGCTGCCGGGGAAGCCGATCCTTGAGGTCGCACGCGAGGTGACAGGCAAGTACGTCATCCAGCACGTCTACGAGAGCGCGGCGAAGGCGCCGTCCGTCCGGGACGTCATTGTCGCAACTGATGACGAGCGGATCGTCGCCGCTGTAGAGGGCTTCGGCGGCAAGGCCCGAATGACCGACCCCAAACACCAGAGCGGGACCGACCGAATCGCCGAGGTGGCCGCCGACCTGGACGTGCCCGTCATCGTGAACGTCCAGGGCGACGAGCCGGAGATCCGCCCCGAGCAGGTCGAACGGGTCATCGGCCTGCTTGCGGCGGATGAAGCCGCCGTGATGTCCACGCTGGCCCACCCGATCTCCTCGGAAGAGGAATGGCTGGACCCGAACGTCGTCAAGGTGGTGCTCGACCAGCAGAACTGCGCCCTCTACTTCAGCCGCAGTCCGATTCCCTACCCTCGGGACTCGGCCGGCCGAATGGAAGGCACGCCGATGGAACTGCTGCGGCACCTCGGGATCTACGGCTACAGGCGGGACTTCCTGCTCCGGTACACCCAGCTCCCCCCGGCCCCGCTCGAAGTGACCGAGAAGCTGGAGCAGCTCCGCGCGCTGAGCGCCGGCTGCCGAATCAAGGTCGGCATAACGCCGCACCCGTGCATCGGGATTGACACGCAGGAAGACCTGGAAGCGTGGCTCGCGAAGCACAAGAAGTCCTGACAGGAGCTGCGACATGGATAGATCCGAGGAGTTCGCGGTCAAGCTGGCGCGCGTTGAGCGGTTCCTGGCCGAGAACGGCTTGAAAGGGGCGATCCTGGGAAGGAGCGACAACTTCGCCTGGCTCGGCTGCGGCGGCAGCAACGTCGTTGATTCCAGCCAGGAGACCGGCGTCGCCGCGCTGGCCGTCCGGAAGGGCCGCGTGACGCTCATCGCCAACAACATCGAGGCGGAGCGCCTCCTCACCGAGGAATTGGACGGCCTCGACGTGGCTGCCACGGAGGTCTTCCCGTGGCATGAGCCGGCCAGACGCGCGGCCATCATCAAGCGCCTGGCCGCCAGGGGACGGTTCGCGGCAGACGACGGTTCCGCCGGACTGCCCGCCCTGCCGGACGGCTTCCCCCGGCTGCGGTATGCGTTGACTGAGACAGAGATCGAGCGCTACCGCGTGCTCGGACGCGACGCCGCCGCGGCCGTGGAGAGCGCGGGCCGCGACGTGGAACAGGGCATAACCGAGGCCGACGTGGCCGCCCTGACCGCAGCCGAATGCCTGGAGCGGAGCATCGCTCCCATCGTCCTGCTGGTGGCGGCCGACGAGAGGATCAGAAGCTGGCGCCATCCCATCGTCAAGACGACACCGGTCGAGCGCTGCGTGATGATCGTCATCTGCGGCCGGCGTCAGGGACTCGTGGCCGCGGCGACGCGCATGCTGCACTTCGGCCCGCTCCCGGATGATCTGAGAGAGCGGCACCGCGCAGTCTGCGCCGTTGACGCAACCATGATGTGGGCCACGGTTCCCGGTCGGCCTGTGTCTGAGGTCTTCGTAGAGGCCCAGCAGGCATACGCCGCGATCGGGTTCGCCGACGAATGGCAACTGCACCACCAGGGCGGGGCCATCGGCTATCAGCCGCGCGAATACATCGCCACGCCCGATTGCCCGGAGGTAGTCCAGCCCGGCCAAGCGTTCGCCTGGAACCCGTCCATTCGCGGCACCAAGTCAGAGGACACGATGCTGGCAACCGGCGACGGCCCCGTGCCGCTGACGGCTCCCGGTACGGATTGGCCGGTCGTGCGCATCGAGAAGGAGGACGCCACGCTCGAGCGCGCCGACATACTGGTGAAGTAGCTGTCGCTGCCGCCGTTGTATGGAACGGAGTCCCCACCAAGCGTCGTCGCGTCCTCTCCCACAGCAGATTCCGTTATTGGCGGACATGTCGTAAGCCTTTGCCAAACAAGAACCTGGCGTTTACAGCCCCACCTGCAAGGCCAGTTCGCCGCGAATAAGTCGGCCTCCCATTGCGTCTAAGGGATAGACGGCCGCCCGTACGGCGCGGCTCACGTGCGACCGAGCGACGAGCAGCCACCAGGCAGCGCCGGTTGAACCGCGCGGGGCGGACGGGTATGCTCATCGTTCCCGTCCGTGCAACGCGCCGACTTCTTCGCAGCGCAGGAAAGGCACTCAATTGAGAATCCTGATCTCCATCTTCATCACCTTCGTTGTGACGGCCGTCATGGCCGGATGCGTCGGGCTATGGCTGCACGCGCGTGGCGGCCTGAGTCCGGAGGAACAGACACTGGTGCGCGTCGAGAAGCCCACGCAGGGCGACCTGACCCAGTTCGTCAGCGCCCGCGCCGAGGTCGAGCCGGAGACCAAGGTGGCGATAAGCGCCCGGGTCAGCGCGCGCATCGTCGAACTGCCCTACGAGGAAGGCGATCGCGTAACGAAGGGCGACCCGCACGAAGATCCGCCGGTCCCGCCGTCCGTGCTGGTGCAGCTGGACGCGGCGGACCTGGAGGCAGCCCTGCGCTCGGTCGAGGCCCATCGAGCAGCCCAGGCGGCGCAGATCGAGGTGGAGAAGGCCCGTATCGAGAGCCAGCGCTCGCAGATCGAGGGCATCCGCGCCACGCTTGACCTCACCAGGCGGGACCTCGAACGCCAGAAGGAGTTGCTGGGATCCAACGACATCAGCCAGGCGGAATTCGACCGGACCCAGTCGCGCGCGCAGGAGCTGGAAGCGCAACTGGCATCCGCCGGCCACTCTCTCCAGGCGGCGGAGATGAACCTGGCCGTGCTTCAGCACAACCTGGAGGCGGCCGATGCAGAGATCGCCCGCGCGCGGGACCGCCTGACCTACACGACCATCACCTCCCCTATCGACGGAACCGTCACGAGGCTGGTGGCCGAGGCCGGCGAGACCGTCGTGCCCGGCACGATGAACAACCCGGGCACCGTGATCATGAACGTGGCCGACCTGTCCAGGATGCTTCTGGTCGCCCAGGTGGACGAGACGGACGTCGGCAAGGTCGAGGTCGGACAGCGGGCCACGGCGAAGATACACACATCCCCCGACGAGGAGTTCGAGGGCACCGTCCAGTCAGTCGCCCTCACGCATGACGTCGGCTGGGGCGGGGTCAAGTACTACAAGACGGAGATACTGCTCAAGCTCGACGGGCGGCGCGTCTACTCCGGCGCGACGGGCGACGCCAAGATTGAGACAGCATACCACAAAGGCATGCTTAAGGTGCCCAGCCAGGCCGTAATGGAGCGCCCCGTGGATGACCTGCCGCTGACTGCGCGCGAGGACAACCCTAACCTCGACACGGACAAGACCTATGCCCCGGTCGTCTACAAGCTCGTCGAGGGGCAGGCGATCGTGACGCCCGTCAAGATCGGCGCCAGTGACGAGACCCACACCATCATCGAGTCGGGCCTCTCGGAGGAAGATGACGTCATCGTGGGGCCGTACAAGGTGCTGGAGAGCATCGAGCACGAACAAGAGGTGCAGGACGAACGCGACGCGCCGAAGGACGACAACGAGGACAAGGACAGCGCCAAAGAAGGCGAGCCGGGCCCCAAGAAGTAGCCCTCACTCCAGCCAGCCCCGCGGCCAGACATGCTGATTCGGCTGACCGACATCACCAAGATATACAAGATGGGCGCCGAGCGCATTCACGCCCTGGATGGCCTGAGTCTGGAACTCGGCGAGAACGAGTACGTGGCCGTCATGGGGCCGTCCGGCTCGGGCAAGAGCACGCTGATGAACGTGATCGGCTGCCTGGACCGACCCACGTCCGGCACGTACGAGCTGGACGGCCGGCTGACCACGAAGATGGGTGCGGGCAACCTGGCCCAGGTGCGCAACGAGCGCATCGGTTTCGTGTTCCAGTCCTTCGAGTTGCTGCCCCGGCTGAGTGCGTTGAAGAACGTGGAGTTGCCGCTGATCTACTCCCGCGCGGGCTGGTGGGGCCGGCGCAAACGTTGTCAGACGGCGCTGGAGCGCGTCGGCCTGACCGACCGCGCCAGGCACAGGCCTAACCAGCTATCGGGAGGCGAGAGGCAGCGCGTCGCCATCGCCCGGGCGCTCATCAACAACCCGGCCATCCTGCTGGCGGACGAGCCTACGGGCAATCTCGACACGAAGACCGGCACCGAGATCCTGGCGCTTTTCGACCAGCTCCATCGCGAGGGGCAGACGATCATCATGGTCACGCACGAGAGGAGCGTTGCGGGCCATGCCGAACGGATTGTGCGGATGAGGGACGGGCGCGTCCAGTCGGACCTGCCGGCGGACCGCGACGGCCTGTCCCAGCCTGTGGCAGGCGCCGCGGACGGCGCGCCCGAAGGCGGGGAGGGGACATCGTGATCGCGCTCCGCTGGCCATTCCTTTTCCTGCGGCTGCTGGTTCAGAGCGTTGTGCTCGCGCTGGCACAGATATGGGCGAACAAAGCGCGCGCCGCGCTCACCACGATCGGCATCATAATCGGCGTGGCATCGGTGACCACCGTCATCGCCGTCCTGACCGGGCTGAAGGCGCACGTGCTTTCCGAGTTCGAGGCATTCGGCACGAACAAGATCTACGTCATGCCCCAACGGCCGCAGAAGGGACGTTTGCGCCACGCTCCGTGGCACCTGATACGCTTCACGCCGGAGCTGGTCGACGGCCTGGAGCGCCACTGCCCGTCGGTCGGTCGCCTTACCCGGGTCTCGCACATGGAGCAGACGGTGCACTTCGGCGACGAGTCGCTGGAGAACGTCCGCGTGCTGGGGGTCGACGCCTCATGGCACAGGATTGAGAACCGGCCGGTCCAGCTCGGCCGCCCCTTCTCCGTCATGGACCAGGAGAACGCGCGACCGGTCTGCCTGCTGACGCCGGAGGTGCGGGACAAGCTCCGGCTCGACCGCGACTGCACCGACCAGTCAGTGCTCATCGGCACCAGGCTGTTCCGCGTCGTCGGCGTGGTGGAGCCGCCCCTGGAGAGCGCTATGTTTGGCCAGGGCTCGGAGGGGATGGAGGTGTGCATCCCCTTCATGACGGCCTGGAAGATGGCGCAGCCCTGGATGCTGGTGATCGCCGCAAGCAAGTCTCCCGAAGTCTCGGAAGAGGCGCGCGCGGAGATGTGCTTCTTCCTGCGCCGCGCACGCAACCTGAGGCCCGGCGATCCGGACACGTTCCGCGTCGAGGTCATCGAGAAGTACCTGCAGCAGTTCAAGAACGTGGCCATGGCGATCACGATCGTCGCCGCCGGGATTGTGGGTATCTCGCTGCTGGTCGGCGGCGTGGGGATCATGAACATCATGCTCGTCAGCGTCTCGGAACGGACCCGGGAGATAGGGTTGCGGAAGGCGGTCGGAGCCAGGGCGTCGGCCATTCTCCTCCAGTTCCTTGTCGAGGCCGTCATGCTGTGCCTCATCGGCGGAATGGTGGGCGTGGCCGTGGCCGAAGGGCTCACACAGATCATGGTGAACATCCCTGGTGCGCAGCTCGACAAAGCATACATCCCGCTCTGGGCGGTGATTGTCTCGTTCGGCTTCGCGGCCGGCGTGGGCGTTTTCTTCGGCATGTTTCCGGCGCTCAAAGCCGCACGTCTGGACCCCATCGAGGCCCTTCGCCATGAGTAAGCCCACCGTCCACCGATTGACCCACTGGGCCCTGCCATTGCTTCTGGCGGCGGCGGCAAGCTGCTTCTGGATCGGCTGCAAGGCCCTGTTCACCACCGATCCGATGCTGGACGTTCGCGTGCCGGCGCGCCGCCTGCGGCGCATAGAGCCGATGGACTTCGAGGCCATGTCGGCCGATGAGAGCGAGGGGCAGACCGTCGGCCAGGGCGAACCCGAACCCGCCCCCGCCGAGCTCCAACTCGCCCTGGATGAGTGCCGGGCCGTGGCGCTCGAGAACAACCTGGACCTGGAGGTCGCCCTCCTGAGCCCGACCATCGCCGGCGAGACGGTGGGGGAGGCGGAGGCCATCTTCGAGCCGTACCTGTTCTCCAACTTCAGCTACTCGCGCGCGGAGACGCCCGTCTCGACCACGCTGGACGCCTCGAAGCAGAAGCTGATCGCCGCCGACCTGGGCGTCTACGTCCCGCTGCGTACCGGCGGCTCGCTCACCTTCGACGTGCCCTTCAGCCGCAGCGAGAGCAACAACGTCTTCGCTACGCTCAGCCCCGCCTACACGACGGACTTCGTCGTCTCCATGAGCCAGCCGCTTCTTCGGGGCGCCGGCCTTCGCACGAACACGCACGCCATACGGCTCGCCCACTACGAATCGCAGATCACGGAGGCCCGGACCAAGCTCGAGGTCATCGGCGTCCTGGCGGCGGTCGACCGCGTCTACTGGAGGCTGTACGCCGCCAGGAAGGAAGCGCAGGTGCGCAAGAACGAGTACGGCCTGGCCATTGCCCAGCTCGCGCGTGTGGAGCGAATGGTGAAAGCCGGCACGGTCGCCGAGGTGGAGATCGTACGCGCCCAGGCCGGCGTGGCCGAGCGCCTGGAGGCCATCATCATCGCGGACAACACCGTGCGCGACCGAGAGCGCGAACTGAAGCTGTTGCTCAACAAGCCCGGCCTCGGCATGGAGACGGCCACGGTGCTCATCCCGAGCACCGAGCCCAACCCCCTCCACCACAGGTTGGACGGCGAGCGGCTGCTTGAGGCCGCCCTCTCGAACCGCATGGAGATGCTCGAACTGGAGCTCCAGGTCGCCCAGGACGCCAGCACCATCGAGTATCAGAAGAACCAGGCCCTTCCCATCCTGGCCCTGGGCTACACCTACAACATCAACGGCCTGGGCTCGACCACGCACGACGCGTTGGACATGCTGCTGGACAGGCGGTTCGAGGACCACAGGGTCGGCCTTGAGCTTGTCGTGCCCATCGGGAACAAGGCCGCCGGAAGCGCGCTGCGGCGCGCCGTCTACACGCGCGTGCAACGCCTGTCCACGCGCAAGCTGCGCGAGCTGGTCATCCAGCAGGAAGTGGCCAATGCCCTGGACCGGTTGGAGGCGACCTGGCAGCGGATTCTCGCCAGCCGCCAGCGGGCGCTGCTGGCGGGCAGGAACCTGGAAGCCGAGCAACGCCAGTTCGACCTTGGCCTGCGCACCTCCACCGATGTTCTGGACGCGCAGACGCGGCTGGCCGATGCCCAGTCGGCCGAGATACTCGCCCTCACCGAGTATCAGATAGCGCAGGTGGACCTGGCCTATGCGACGGGCACGACGCTGGCCGCCTCGGCCGTCGAATGGGAGCCAGCGGTCCCGTCAGAGGGCGATTGAGGCGACCCGCGCCCGATCTGCTGTCCGTGCCTCTGCGCTTGAACGAATCCCCCCATGCCGGTAGACTGTCAACACTGATTCCCCGCCGGGCTAAGGGGGTCCGAAGCCCGGAAGTCTGGTCACCGTTCGCAAAGCCGGGAGCCACAGACAATGTCGTCCATGCTGACACAGATCCGAGGCAAGCTCAGGCGCGCCTGGCTCACTTCGTTCCGGCCCGGCTACGTCAGGGAACAGCGACAGCGCCGGCAGGGCCAGTGCCGCCAATGCGCCAAATGCTGCAGGCTCGTGTTCCGCTGTCCCTTCCTTCTCCGCAACAATCGCTGCCTTGTCTACGGCCTGGTTCGACCGGCGAGCTGCACGGCGTTCCCCATTGATCTGCGCGACATTCGCGACGTCGACGGAGTCTGCGGCTACTCCTTCCCCGGGCAAGGCGCCGACGAACCGGGCGGCGCAGCCCGAGCCCTGCGCCGTCAGGACTCGGACAGCGGCACGCAACGCGGCAGCAGAGATTCCACGTCGGACAGTGAGTAGCCGACCGTCATGTCGCTCATGGCCGAGGCAGCGCCGGCGGCAACCGCCCAGCACAAAGCGTCGGCCGGCGCGGCAGTCACCTCTTCCCCTCTCAGCCAGCCGGCCAGGAATGCGTCCCCGCAGCCGACCGTGTTGCGCACCTCGGATTGGTCCACCGGGCAGCAGGCGCCGACCGTAAGACCGGGCCGCACGAGTAGCGCGCCCTCCGCCCCCAACGTCAGCAGCACGGTCCCGACCTGATCCAGCAGACCCCGCGCCGCCACCAGGGCGCCCTCTCGCGTGACCGGATGGCCGAGGCACTCGCCCAACTCATCGAGGTTCGGCTTGAGCGTGTCGACGGCACCGGCTTCGAGCGCCGCGCGCAGTGCCGGCCCGTTGGCATCCACGAAGACGCGCGTCCCTTTGCCCCCGCAGGCGCGCAGGAGCCCCGCGAAGTCGTCCGGCCCCATCCCTTGCGACAGGCTCCCGGCGAACACCACCGTCGCGTCCGCTTCCTCCATTATCCAGCCTGTCAGCATGTCCCGGAGCCGGGCCACGTCCGCCGCGTAGACGATGAACCCTTTCTCGCGCAAGTGCGTGCTGGTGCGGAACTCGGGATCGAGGATCGTCGTGTTGGTGCGGGTGCGGCCGGCTACGGGGCAGAAACGCGTTTGAACGCCCTCGGCCTCCAGGCTCTCGTCGAACATCCTTTCCTCGTCGCGCCCCATGAAGCCGGACGCCGCCGCCCTTCCGCCGAGCCGCGCCAGGCCGCGCGCAACGTTAACGCCCTTCCCGGCCGGCAGCGCCGACCTGACCGTGGCGCGGGCATGGGCGCCCACGCGGAAGCCGGGCACGTCCAGTGCCTTGTCGATCGCCGGATTGAGCGTCACCGTGATGACCATGTGGACCCTCTCGACAGGCAGGAGACGGGCGCCCGGACGTCACTCCCCGAGCAGGAAGCGATGCTCCACGCTGTAGACGGCCCCGTCGGGCCGTAGATCGCTCTTCATCAGCACCATCGAATCGACACTCACCTCGCCGAAGCGCTGGTCCGCCACGGCGGCCGAGAGCTCGCCCATGCTCGGGCAGGCCCGCCGGTCCTTCACCCGACCCAGCGTCACGTGGGACACGTACTCCCGCTTCTCCTTGGGAATGTCCAGCGCCTCTTTCAGCGCCGCGTCCACCCGCCGCTGCAAAGCGACGAGCGTCCCGGTCGGCTCCTGCACCCCGACGTGAATCACGCGGGGGGTGCCCTTCGGCGGGAATCCGGACAGACCGGATACAGTCATGGCAAAGGGGCCGGCCTCGGCCGTGGCCCGCTGGAGACATTCGATCGCTTGCGGCAGGTCCGCCTCGTCCAGTGAACCGATGAACTTGAGCGTCAGGTGCAGCGACTGGGCCTTGACCCACCGAACGCCCCGGGCAACCGGCCGAATGGCCTCGATGGCCTTGAGAAGCCCTTCTCGGCACGCTTCGTTCAGCTCGATGGCCACGAAGGTCCTCAAGCCCCCTCCCCTGCCTCTCCCGGCTCTTCCAGCTTCTCGAACAGGATGACGGGCTCGCCGAGCGGGCGGCCTTCGGGCAGGGGCTGAGCCGCGACGGGCCAGCGCATTTCGTCTGCCTCGGCGGACAGCATTGCCTGAGTCTTCGCCGCCGCGAACGGCACGAACGGTTCCATCACGACGGCCAGCGTCTTGACCGTGTTCAGGCACACGTTGATGACGGTGCCGCAGGCGGCCTTGTCCTCCTTGCGCAGGACCCAGGGCTCGCGGTAGTCGAAGTAGCGGTTGCTCTCCCGTGCTGCGGCCATCAGCTCCTGCAGGGCATCCTTGAACTGATACTCATCGAGCAGTGCGCCCACTCGCTCGGCCAGTCCGCCGATCATGATGAGTTGCGCCTCGTCCTGTTCGGTCAGCTCACCCCGCGCCGGCACTTCGCCCCCTAAGTAGCGGTGCGCGAACGTCATGTTGCGGTGCACGAAGTTGCCCAGCGCGGCCACCAGCTCGTCGTTGTTACGCCGGATCAGGTCTTCGAACGTGAACGCCGTCCTCTGACGCTCCGGGGCGATCATCGTCAGGTAGTAGCGGAGCGGATCGGGCGGGTACTCCTTCAGGTACTCCCGCGCCCAGACGGCCGAGTCGCGGCTGGTGGACATCTTGGACTCCGCCTGCCCGGGAAACTGGACGTTCAGGAAGCAGTTGGCCGGCACATTGTCCGGAAGCTGGAACGTGCCCTCCCCCATCAACATGCCGGGCCAGACCAGACAGTGGAAGACCACGTTGTCTTCGCCGATGAAGTGCACGATCTTGCAGTCGGGATCCTTCCACCACCGCTCGTAAGCGCCCGGCTCCTCGCCCCGGGCCCGGCACCACTGCTCCGTGAACGACACGTAGCCGATCGGCGCGTCGAACCAGACGTAGAGGACCTTGCCCTGCGCGTCGGCGTCGTCCGGGAGCGGCACGGGGATCCCCCAGTCGAGGTCGCGCGTGATGGCGCGGAGAGGCAGGCCCTGCTCCAGCAGGCCCAGCGTGAAGTTCCGGACCATGGGCCGCCACTCTTCGTGGCCCTTTATCCAATCGCGCAGCCGATCCTCCAGGTCCGGCAGGCGGAAGAACCAGTGGACCGTCTCCCTGACTTCGGGCCTGGCGCCCGTGATGGCGCTCCGGGGCTCGATCAGCATGACGGGATCCAGCAGCTTGCCGCAGGCCTCGCACTGGTCCCCGCGAGCGCCGCCCGTCTCGCAGTGGGGACAGACGCCCTCGACGTAGCGGTCGGGCAGGAACATCTCCGCCTCCACGTCGTAGAGCTGCTCGCTGGTCTTGCGCTCCAGGCAACCGTTCTCCAGGCACTTCAGGAAGAAGTGCTGGCTGAACTCGGTGTGGATCTCGGTCGCGTTCGTTCCGCTGTATATGTCGAAATCGATGCCCAGGCCGTCGTAATCCTTCTTCTGTTCAGCGCGGTAGAAGTCGGCCACTTCCTTCGGGCTCTTGCCCTCCTTGCGGGCGGTCAGGAGGACGGGGACCCCGTAGTCGTCGCTGCCGCAGATGAAGGCCACTTCGTCGCCGCACGAGCGCAGATACCGCACGAAGATGTCGGCCGGCAGATAGCAACCGGCTATGTGGCCCACGTGCAGAAGCCCGTTCGAATACGGCAGCGCCGCCGTAACCATGAATCGCCTTCTGGCCATGTATGCCGCTCTCGGACCTGCTAGCGGAGAGGAACGATTGCCGCGAGGGTGGGTCAAGCGAACCCAATATACCAGCGCCAACGGACGGGCGCAAGCGGGCCGCCCGGCTCAGAGCGAATCGGCGAACCGGCGGATTGCACCGATGTGTTCCGTCGTCGTGCCGCAGCATCCGCCGATGATGCGTGCGCCGGCCCGGTACAGCGCGGGAAGGACCTCCGCGAAGTCCGACGGGCTCTCCGGGTAGACCGTCTCGCCGCTCACCAGCTTCGGCACGCCGGCGTTGGGCTGCACAATGATGGGCGTGTCGCCCGACCTGAGCCTGGCCAGCTCGGCCGCCAGGTCGGGCATGGTAGCAATGCCCTGGCCGCAGTTGGTGCCGACGGCGGCGCACCTGCACTCCTCCGCGACCCCGATCACCTGCTCCGGGCCTTCGCCCATCATGCTGCGGTAGCGGCCGCTCGGCTCAGGCGTGAACTTCATGCTGGCGATCAGGGGCACGTCGCAGCAGTCGCGGGCCGCCCGAAGGGCGAGCCGTAATTCTCCGCTCGATTCAAACGTCTCACAGATGACGACGTCGGCTCCCGCCTGGACGAGCGCCGCTACCTGCCGCGCGAAGGCCGAGAGAACCTCGCCCTCAGTGAGCGTGCCGAACGGCTCGAGAAGTCCGCCCGTGGGGCCGACGTCGCCGAAGACGAGCGCCTGCCCGCCGGCCGCTCGGCGGGCGATCTCCACGGCCGCGCGGTTGAACGCCTCCGTCTCCTCGGCCAGGCCATGCCTTCCCAACGCGATGGGATTGGCGCCGAAGGTGTTGGTCAGCAAGTAGTCTGCACCGGCCTCCACGTACTCGCGCTGTATGTCCTGGACGGCGTCCGGGTTCTCGACGTTCCAGCGCTCGCCGCACTCCCCGGCCGATAGCCCGCGCGCCATGAGCTGGGTGCCCATCGCCCCGTCGCCGACCAGAACGGGCCGCTGCTCGAGAAGCTCACGCAGGTCCATGGTTTCGTCCTCATTCGGTGCTGGGGGGGGACGTGTTAGGTTCTAGGTGATAGGTTTGAGGTGATAGGTGTTCGACGGCAGTTGCCAGT
>CAYUDW010000018.1:0-1574 GCA_964442595.1 uncultured candidatus Brocadiaceae bacterium | reverse complement strand
CTCGTCCTCGTCGTCGTCCCCGCCGTTGCCGGCCACTGGCTACTGGCCACTGGCAACTGCCGTCAATGTATCTTCTTCCCACTGGTCCCCATGTTGAGCGTGCCGTACTTGACGCCCTTCAGCGCGATGATCTTCTCGCCAAGCGCACGCAGGTCCTTGCCCTTACCCCTCATCACGATGATCTCCAGGCAGTTGCTCTTGTCCACGTGCACGTGGAAGGAGCCGATGAACTGGGCGTAGGACTCGTGCTGAAGCTCGGTCAGCCGCGACGGCAGAGACATGCTGTGATGGTTATAGACCAGGGAAACGATGGCAAACGTCTGCCGGTCCGGCGCTTCCCATTCCTCCTCCACCAGCTTCTGGCGGATCAGATCGCGCACGGCCTCGGAGCGGTTGTCATAGCCCAGCTTCTTTGTCAACTGGTCGAACTGGTCCAGCAGCTCCAGACTCAGCGATACTCCGAACCTGACGGTGTCTGACATGGCGTGCCTCCCCCGCCCGCGACGATGCCCAGCGTAACCAACTCGACAGCTTAGCAGACGGCGGCCGAAAAACAAGTAGACGGGCTGGCGCCGGTCCCCTGCCGCAGATCAGGGCATCATCTCCCTGATCAGCGGCCAGGCCAGGTCCGCGTAGAACTGGTGTCCCCCTTCCCCGACGACCATCCGGACGTTGTCCTCGCAGCCGGCCGCGGCGTATATCTGCCGCGCCGTCTCGAACGCCTCCCTCACGCCGTCGATGGGGAAGATCTCGTCCTCACTGCCCGCCACCACCAGCAGCCTGCGCGGCGCGACCAGGCCGGCCAGCTCCCCCATCTCCGCCAGCCGCAGCACACCCGGGACGTAGTTGTCGCCGCAGTGCTGGATGCTCATGATCGAGTCCCGGTACGTGCAGAAGCTGCACCCGGGGACGGCGAGCTTGATTCGCGTGTCGACGCAGGCCGCGTTGAACGTGACGGTGCCGCCGCCCGAGTTGCCCATGCAGGCGATGCGGCCGGGGGCGACTTCCGGCTGCTGCTGGAGCAGATCGATTGCGCACATCACGTCCCAGATCCGCTCCCCTTGCACCGTCTTGCCCAGCGCCAGCGAATGCAGGACGGCGTCCAGGCAGCCATGCTCCCAGCGGCGCTCCTGCAGCGTCTCGGCGCGCTCGCCGAAACACCGCTGCTCGAGGGCCAGGGCGACGAAGCCGTTGCGGACGGCCTGGAGCGCGAAGTCCCTGTCCCCGGCGATGGACTCTTCGTCCTGCTCGTTGCGCGCCTGGCCGATGGAGATGTGCATGCCGGGCGAATGGCCCTGGAGGCAGACTATGGCCGGCATCGGCCGCTCGACGCCTTTCGGCACGAGCAGATGGGCAGGCACGTCCGCGCATTCCTCGGCGCTGAAGACGATCTTCAGGCGCACGTACTCGTCAGTCTCCTCGCGTTCTATCTCCTCGACGTTGGGAGGCACCCGTTCCTCGGGGAACGCGCCGAGCAGCTCCTTGAACCTGGCGCGCAGCGACGTCTGCCACGAACGGAACTCCTGTCCCGCCCAGGCGAACTCCCGCCGGGTTCTGTCCATCAGATGCCTGTG
>CAYUDW010000017.1:0-30428 GCA_964442595.1 uncultured candidatus Brocadiaceae bacterium | reverse complement strand
CCGTGCCGGTCTCCAGCGTGCCGTTGCCGTTCTCGTCGCGGTAGAACTCGACCACGCCGACCGTGCCGTCGACGTCGTTGACGCCGCTCGCCGTCAGCGTGAGCTGCTCGCCGCGAATAACCGGGTCGGGCGAATCGAGCAGGCTGGCGATCGCGGGCCGCTCGTTGATCCTGCCCGTCGTGGAGACGATCGCGCTCCAGGCGCCGTCATCGTCCTGCGCCCGGGCCATGTAGGTGTAGGTGCCCAGGGACCAGCCGGAGGTGTCGGCGTCCAGCGCCCAGCCGTCTCCTTCGACCGCGTCGCTGCCGAGCAGCAGGTCCACGCTGGTCTCCAGCGTGCCGTTGCCGTTCTCATCGCGGTAGAACTCGACCAGCCCGACGGTGCCGTCCACGTCGTTGACGCCGCTGGCGGTCAGCGTGAGCACCTCGCCTGCCGTGACGGGGTCCGGAGCGTCGGCCAGCCCGCCGATGGTGGGCCGCTCGTTCACTTCGCCCGGCGAGGAGAAAACCAGGCTCCATGCGCCGTCGTCGTCCTGCGCCCGAGCGAAGTAGGTGTAGCTGCCCAGTGCCCAGGTCGTCGTGTTCAGCGTTACCTGCCAGCCGTCGCCGCCAGTCGTGTCGGTCCCCAGCAGCACGTCCTGTCCGGGGGCCGTCTCCAGCGTGCCGTTGCCGTTCTCGTCGCGCCAGAACTGCACGCCGCCGACCACGCCGTCCACGTCGTTGACGCCTTCGGCCGTCAGGACCAGGTCGTCGCCGCGCGCCACCGGATCGGGCAGGTTAGTGAAGCTGCCTATCGTGGGCCGCTCGTTGACCTGGCCGGCCGAGGAGGCAACCAGGCTCCAGGCGCCGTCGTCGTCCTGCGCCCGGGCGAAGTAAGTATAGTCGCCCCACGCCCAGGCTGTGGTGTCCACGGGCAGTTCCCAGTTGTCCGCGACCTGTGCGCCGTCCCCGAGCCAGAAATCGCCGCCCGGATCGGTCTCCAGCGTGCCGTTGCCGTTCTCATCGCGCCAGAACTCGACCGCTGCGATGGTCCCGTCCTCGTCGGTCACGTCGCTGGCCGTCAGCGTCAGCACCTCGCCGCGGGTGACCGGGTCGGGATCGTCATCCATGGCATCGATGGTAGGCCGCTCGTTGACGTCGCCGGTGGCCGAAATGGGCACGCTCCAGCCGCCCTCATCGTCCTGGGCCCGGGCGTAGTAAGTCTGCGTGCCCGGTACCCAGGCGGAGGTGCCGATGCCGACAAGCTCCCACGTGCCGCCGCCGAGGTCCACGCCGGTGCCGAGCAGGGCGTCCTCGCCCGGATCGAGCCCCGGCAGGCCGTCGGTCTCGCGATAGAACTCGACGACCATGACCGTTCCGTCGGCGTCATCGACGCCGTCGGCCGTCAGAGTCAGCGCTTCGCCCCGGGTGACCGGATCGGGGTCGTCTACGAGCGCGACAATCGTCGGCGCACCGTTGACGAATCCGCTGGTCGAGGCGATCAGGCTCCATGCGCCGTCGTCGTCCTGCGCCCGGGCCAGGTAGGTATACGTGCCGGAGGCCCAGCCCGTTGTGTCGACGGTGGCTTGCCAGCCGCCGGCGGAACTCGTGTCCTCGCCGAGCCACAGATCCTCACCGGGGCCGGTCTCCAACGTGCCGTTGCCGTTCTCATCGCGCCAGAACTCGACGACCGTGACCGTCCCGTCGACGTCGTTGACGCCGTTGGCGGTCAGCGTCAGATCCTCCACCCCCGCCGTGACGGGATCGGGGGCGTCAGCCAGGCTCATGATGACAGGCCGCTCGTTCACCTGGCCGGTCGTAGAAACGACGTCGCTCCACAGGAGGTCGTCGTCCTGCGCCCTGGCGAAGTAGGTGTAGTCCCCCGACACCCACGGGGTCGTGTCGACCGGTATCTGCCAGCCGTCGCCCTCCACCGTGTCGGTGTCGAGCAGCAGGTCCAGGCCGGGGCCGGTCTCCAGGATGCCGTTGCCGTTCTCGTCGCGCCAGAACTCGACGGCCATAACCGTGCCGTCGACGTCGGCCACGCCGTTGGCCGTCAGGGTCAGATACTCGCCTCGCGTGACGGGGTCGGGAGAGTCGGTCAGGCCGGCGATCGTCGGCCGCTCCACCACCTCGCCCGTCGCGGAAACGACGTCGCTCCACAAGCCATCGTCGTCCTGTGCCTGGGCGAAGTAGGTGTAAGTGCCCCAACTCCAGCCGTCGGTGTCGACGACGGTCTGCCAGCCGCCCGCGGCGCTGTTGTCCGTGCCGAGCCACAGGTCCTCGCCGGGGCCGGTCTCCAACGTGCCGTTGCCGTTCTCATCGCGGTAGAATTCGACAAGGACGACCCCCCCGTCGGCGTCGCTGACGCCCGTGGCGGTCAGGGTCAGGTTTTCGCCCGCCACGACGGGGTCCGGCGTGTCGGTCAGGCCGGCTATCGTGGGGCGCTCGTTCACCGTCAGGATGGCGATGGCCGGCGAGCCCCAGCCCCCGTCATTGTCCTGCGCCGTGGCATAGCAGGTGTAGATGCCAGACGACCAGCCTGTGGTGTCCACCACGACCTGCCAGCCGTCGCCGGCCACGGAATCCGGGAAGACTTCGCCGGGGTCCGGAATCGTGTCGTCGTTCAAATCGACCCAGAACTCCACCTGCACGACTAAGCCGTCCACGTCGTCCACGCCGCTCGCCGTCATCGTCAGGTCGTCGCCGGCCGGGACCGGGTTCGGGTCGAGCAGCAGCTCGTCCACCACCGGCAGGGCATTCAGAATCGTCCCCGTGGTCTCGGCGGGCGGATCGCTCCAGGCATTATCGTCGTCCTTGGCGCGGGCGTAGAAGGTCTCCAGCCCGAGGTCCCAGGCGGTTGTGCCGCTGTACTGAAGCTCCCAGACGCCGGGGGTCACTTCCGTCCCATTGCCCAGGAAGTCGTCTGCCGGGCCCGTGCCCTGCCAGCCGGGCACGTAGTTATCCTCGCGATAGAAGGAGACCTGCTGGACAACACCGTCGACATCCGTCACGCCCGTTATCCGGAGGGTGAGCGTGTCGCCGCGCGTCAGCGGATCGGGAATGACTGCGAAGTCCGCAATGGTCGGCGGGACGGCCACTACGGTTCCGACCGCCGAGGCCGGAGGGGTGCTGACAGCCCCGTCGTCGTCCGTCGCCACGGCGAAGTAGGTGTGCTGACCGGCCAGCCAGCCGGCGGTCGAGACGGTGATAGCCCAGCCGCCGGCGGCGCTGGTGTCCGTGCCCAGCTCGATGTCCGTCCCCACCTCGAGCGTGCCGTTGCCGTTGTTGTCGTCGTAGAACGTCATCTGCACGACGGTCCCGTCCACGTCGGCGGCTCCCGTGGCCGTCAGCGTCAGGTCGTCGCCCTTAATGACGGGATCGGGCGTCAGGATCAGGCCGGTGACCGTGGGCGGCTGGTTGACCTTGCCGGTGGTCGAAACCCAGTTGCTCCACCGGTCGGCGGGGGGTACGGGAGCGCCCCAGTCATCACGGGCGCGGGCATAGTAGGTGTGATTGCCCGGCGTCCATCCCGTTGTGTTCACGGTGATCGACCAGCCGTCCGAGCCGTCCGCATCCGTGCCGATCCACTCGGCCGGTTCCGGGCCGTCCAGATCGAGGTCGTCATAGAACTCCACCTCCACGACGTCCGCCGGGGAAACCCCCGCGCCCACGTCCGTGACGTTGACGGCGGTCAGCGTGAGGTCATCGCCGAGCGCGACCGGGTCGGGCGTCAGAGAGAGGCTCTCGATGACGGGCCGCCCGTCCACCAGGCCGGCCGTCGAGACGACGGCGCTCCACGCGTCGTTGTCGTCCTGGGCCCGGGCCAGGTAGGTCCGGGAACCGGCGCTCCAGCCGACGGTGCTGATGGCGGCCAGTTCCCACGTGCCGCCGCCGAGGTCCGCGCCGTCGCCGAGCTTCTGGTCCGTGGCCGGGGTAAGGACGCCGTCCAGGTCCTTGTCATACCAGAACTCGACATTGGCTATGCTGCCGTCCACGTCCTGGACGTTGACGGCCGTCAGGGTCAGCGTGTGTACGCCGGGCCGCAGCGGATCGGGCGCGTCTTGGAGCTCCTGGACAGTGGGCGGCCTGTTGACGTAGCCGGTCGTGACCGCCGCGTCTTCGTCGAGAGTCCAGACGCCCTCGTCGTCGCGCGCCACGGCGAAGTAGGTGTGCGGGCCGCCGGGCCACGTGACGGTGATGTTCAGGTACCAGTCGTCGCCCGCCGTGGTGTCCAGTCCCAGCAGGATGTCCGTGTCGGACTCGAGCGTGCCGTTGCCGTTCGCGTCGCGGTAGAAGGCCACGGCGTCCACGGAGCCGTCTATATCGAAGACGTCGGCTGCCTCCAGCCGGAGTGTCTGGCCCTGGGTAACCGGATCGGGGAAGTCGGTCAGGCTGGTGACCACGGGCCTGCGGTTGACGGGCGCCGAGGCGGTCGCGTAGCTCCAGCCACCGTCGTTGTCCTGGGCACGGGCGAAGAAGATGCGCGTGTCCATCACGGCCGCGAACTCGATGAACCAGCCGCCGCCGACAGCGGTATCGTTGCCGATGTAGTCGTCCGCGCCCTCGTCGTAGACCTCGTTGCCGTTGGTGTCGCGATAGAAGGCGACCTCGACGATCGAGCCGTCTGGGTCGCTCACGCCCGTGGCGGTCAGCCGCAGGAGGTCCCCGTAGGGGACGGGATTGGGGCTTGCGTCGAGCGTCTCGATTAAGGGCCGGCCGTTGACGACGCCGTCCTCGCTGACTACGTCGCTCCAGTCGCCTAGGTCATCCTGCGCCCTGGCGAAGTATGTGTGCGAGCCGGGCGCCCACGTCACGAGCACGTCCAGCGGGAAGTCGTCCCCCTCGGCCGTCGAGTTAGAGCCGAGGAACTCATCCTTGGTGATGTCCAGCCCGTCGTCGCCGTCGGCGTCGCGCCAGAACTCCACCACCATGACGGTTCCGTTGGCATCGGTCACGTTCTCCGCGACCAGGGACAGCAGGTAGCCCTCGGTAACGGGGTCGGGATCGTCCAGCAGGTTGCCGATGACGGGCGCGCGATTGGGCACGCGGCCGCTCTCGCTGACGGGGTAACTCCAGGCGTTGCGGGAGTCCAGGGCACGCACGAAGTAAATGTGGTCGCCTACGGCCCACGTCACCTCGCCCTGCCACTGCCAGACCTGCCCGCCGTTCTGCATCCCGACGTAGCTGACGCCGTCCGGGTCGAGCAACTGATCGACGCCGACCTTCAGAACGCCGTCGCCGTTGCTGTCGCGGTAGAACTGGACCTCGACGATGGTGTCCCCGTCCAGGTCGCGCAGTCCGTGGGCCTCCAGGGTCAGTGTCTCGCCGGGGGCCACCTCGCCGGACAGGTTCTCAAGCGGCTTGACGCCCATCAGGACGCTCATGTCGTTGCTCGTGTTGTTGGCCGTGACGATGTCGAGCACGTCGTCGGAGTCCAGGTCGTCCAGCACCAGTCCCATCGGCCCGGTTCCGACAAGGTAGGGGATGGGCGCAGCGAACGTGCCGCCCACGTTGCTCAGCAGCACCGAAACCGTGTTGCTGTTGAAGTTCGTCACGACAAGGTCGAGGCGGGCGTCCGTATCCAGGTAGCCGCCCCGGATCATGAACGGGCCGTTGCCCACGGCGAGCGTGCCCATGAAGCTGAACGTCCCGTCATTGTCCCCGTGCAGGAGCGTAACGGTGCTGGCGCCAAAGTTGGCCACGGCCAGGTCCGTCACCGCGTCGTCGTCCAGGCGCCCGGCGACCAGGAACGTGGGGCTCAGGCCCGTGGGGGCCGTGCCACCCGCGGCGAAGCCGCCGGCGCCGTCGCCCAGCAGTATTGCGACCTGGTTGGCGTTGTTCTCGACAACGGCCAGGTCCAGGTGGCCGTCCGGCGCGCCGGCGCCTGCGGCGCCGAAGTCCCCGACGACGATGCCGGTCGGCGCGGCCAGTCCGCTCGCAACGACTGAGGCGGCGCCGAACGTGCCGTCCCCGTTGCCGAACAGGATCGCCACGTCCCCGGCCACGATGTTGCCGGTCACGGCCAGGTCCAGGTGACCGTCCGGCGGGTTGGCGCCTGCGGCGCCGAAGTCCCCCACGGCGAGGCCGCCCGCGCTCGTCACGGCAGCGAAGGGGCTGCCGAGCACCTCGGTGAACGTGCCGTCCCCATTGCCCAGGAACACGGAAACGTCGCCGCCCGTGAGGTTCGGAACGGCGAAGTCCAGCACGGTGTCCCCGTCGAAGTCATGGACTACGATCTGGCCCGGCTTGTCCCCCACGTTGTAATCGGCGCTGTGGGCGAACGTGCCGTCCCCGTTGCCGAGCCAGGCAGAGACCCTGTCGGCGGCCGCCGTCCCGTCCTCGTGGGCCACCAGGAGGTCGGCTTCGTCGTCGCCGTTGAAGTCGCCGCTCTCGACCCACAATGGGTTATTGGTCAACAAAGCTGGGGTCGGCGTGGTGGGGTGGGGCTGGAACGTGCCGCCGAAGACCGGTCGCGCGTTCACCTCGCCCGTGGTCGTGACCGTGTTCGACCAGTCCCCGTAGTTGTCCAACGCCCGCGCCATGTAGGTGTAGGGAGCCGGCGTGGGGCCCAGCGAGGGCCAGTCGACGAAGCGCGTCAGGGCCCAGCCGTCCGAGCCGTCCGTGTCCACGCCGAGTTGGAAGTCGACGGCCGGATCGATGGTGCTGCTGGAGTCCATGTCCAGGTAGAAGGCCACGTAGTCGATGGCGCCATAGGGATCGTTGACGCCGATGGCCGTGAGCGTGAGCCAGCCGTTCTCCGCCACGGGGTCCGGCGTGTCCGTCAGGCTGGCGATGACGGGCGGGATGTTGCTGACGTAGTCCTTGGCCTTGGAGGCGTTGCTCCACCGGTCGACGGAGTCCTGCGCCAGGGCGAAGTAAGTCTGTGTGCGCGGCGACCAGTTCACCGTATTGATGAACGTGTCCCAATAGGGGCTCTCGACCCAGTCGGCGGTCTGGACGTAGAGTTGCCACTCGTCGTAGCTGCCGCCCCTGCCTGCAAGCGGACCCATGTTGACGCCCTCGCCGAGCCACTGGTCGGTGAGCGGATCGAAGACGCCGTTGTAGTTCGCGTCGCGGTAGAACTCGACCTTGCGCACGCCGACGCCGCCGCTGTTGTCGCCGTCTTGCACGTCCACGGCGGTCAGGACAAAGCCGTCGGTGTGCTCCTGGACCTCTTCGGCCCAGACGGGCTCGTTCACGTCCCAGGCGCCAGGGGTGCCGCCCACGTCCTCGAACAGCACGTTGCCCTGGATGCCCGTCTCACCGTCCGACGTGTTCCAGGTCGTGCCGGAGTAGATCTGCGCGTCAATCCCGTCGCCCGGCCCCGTATCGACCCCCGCATCATACACTCCAGGCGTTCCTGCGGAATCGTCCGCCCACACGTCCTCTTCGGCGTCCCAACGGCCGTTGAAGGCACCGTCCGGCGCGTCCGGGTCGTAGTCGTGGAACCGAACGTCGCCGCGAATGCCGATCTCGCCGCCGGTCAGCGACACCAGCGGGTCGTCTATGATGGTGTCGTCCGTGGCGCGGCCGCCGTCCTCGTAGATGCCGTCCACGTAGACCGCCGTTACGACGGGCCGCTGGTTCACCACAGCGAAGGAGGGAACGCTCAGCGTGCCGGCCGCGTCAATCGCCCCGCTCCAGTCGCCGCTGTACGCGCCGTCCAGGTCGATCGCCCGGGCCCAGTAGCGCCTGCCGGCGAAGTCCTGGGACGCCTCGTCGTCCGTGAACGTCCAGCCGTTGCTGCCGTCGTTGTCGATGCCGAGCAACTGGTCCTGGGCTTCCAGCCAGACGCCTTCGGTGGCGTCCCAGTCGCCGTCGTCGTTGGCATCGTTGAACAGCAGTGCGTCGGGGATGCCGGCCGTCCCGGCCGCCGTGTTGAAGACGGCGTCGCCGCCGTCATAGACCTGGATGTCGCCGCCGTCGTACGCGCCGTCGCCGTTGACGTCGAACCATATCTCCTCACCGAGGAAGTCTTCGTAGATCCCGTTGGCGTTGGTGTCGGCGAAGTAGAGGCCGCCAGCCCCGAGCGTCCCGTCCGCCGGTGCCAATCCCGTAACGAGATGGTCCGGGGCGCCCGTGTAGATGCCGTAGCCCGTAGGCTCGAAGGCATTGTCGCCGTCGTCGCGGTAGAACTCCACGTGCTGGATGGCGCCGTCCAGGTCCTGCACGCCGGAGGCCTTGAGCTGCAGGTACTGGAAGGAACCGCCTACCAGATCGGCCGTGAAGGACCAGATCTGCGGCCGCTGGTTGAGCTCCACCTCGATGGACTGCGTGACGCTGTAGCCCTCGAGCTGCGGGTTGTTGGTCGGGTCGTAGTCCTCGTCGTGCGAGCGCGCGTAGTACGTCATGGTGTACTTGTCGCCGTAGCCGGGCACGATGGAGTAGCGCGCGTCGAAGCCGTACGGCAGCCCGAGCTGGGGAATCTCGCCGTCATAACGGTCGAGGTCGAGCGGGTCGGAGCTGTGGAAGGGGAATGCCTGCTCCAGAGCAGCCACGTTCAGGCGCTCGACGACCAGCATGTTCTGCACGCCGTCGCCGTCGAAATCGCCGAACAGGACGGCGCTCGGATCGTCGAACGGCCCAACCATGACGTCGTTCTCGAAGTCATAGTTGTTGTCGCCGACGCCGTAGTTGGCGTAGGCGAGCCCGAAGTCCGCCTTGTGAACGGTCCCCCACCCGCCTACCAAAGGAGGCCTCTCGTGGATGCCGAAGTTGCCCGAATGGGCGGCGGCGTTCAGGAAGACCGAAAGGGATCCGTCGTCCCGGTTGGCCGTGACCAGGTCCAGGTACGGCTCGCGCATGCCGTCGTCGGAGGACTCCGCCTCGACGCTGCCCTGGGCCCACCACCAGTCCGTGGTCCCGCCCGGATCGGCCGGGTGCAAGGCCCTGGTCGTGTCCGCGTCGACATTGTACGTGGTGATGGACGTGGGCGCCTCACCGGTCAGGTAAGTGCCGCCGTACATGTCGGCCCAGACGTCTTCACCGGCGTGCCAGGTGGTACTGGAGTTGACGTCCCGGAACCAGACGTTGCCCTGGCTGCCGGTCTGGCTGTCCTCCACGTCCCAGTGGTCGGTGTTGAAGATGGGTGTGTCGACACCGGCATTGTAGACGCCGAGGGGCCCGCCCACGTCCGCCCAGAGATCCTCGTTCCAGTCCCACGTCCCGTTGCTATTGATGTCCCAGAAGTAGACGTTGCCCTGGATGCCGCCCAGGCCGTCTGCTGTGCTCCAGTTGGGGTCGTAACCGGGGGTGCCCAGGTTGTATTCGCGTCCGGCGTCGGTGATCTGGACGTCCGTCCAATCGTCGTAATCGCCGGTGGCGGCGCCGCCCATGGCGGAGCGGTCCTCGTTCGGGTAGAGGCCGAGGTAGACGTCGACGCCCTGCGAGTTCAGGTAGTGGTTGCCCAGCAGGACGGCGACGCGGTTGGTCTGGGAGTTGGCCGTGGCGACGTCGATGTCCAGCAGGTCGTCAGTCATCCAGTTGAACGAGTCGGGGTCGTAGTTATCCTCCAGGAAGTTTGCCGCCACGATCGAGTCGCCGGCGCCGATCGGCGCGAGCGGGCTCTGGGGCGTGCCGCCGGCGGGCGTGCTGAGGCTCAATTGGTACTCGCCCTCGTTGGATACGGCGACCGGATACTCGCCCGTGATAGCGTCGAAGGGATCAGTCGCTGCGGGGTCGTATTCCCCTATGCCGATGTAATAGTTCCCGGTGGCGGGAGCGACCCAGGGCTGCGTCGTCACTGGAATCGTCGCTTGGTCAATGGCGTCGTCGTAATGGACCTGGAGGGCGCCGCCCGAATTCCAGATGGCGATGTCGGTAAGAAGCCCGTCCGTATCAGGATCCTCAAAGGGCACGGGCGTCACCTGGATGGTCAGCGTGGCCCCCGCATCCAGCGTCACGCGGTACATGTCGTAATCGTCACCTGACAGGTCGGCGCGGTACCGCGGCGGTTCATATGAGTACTGACTCAAGTCGGTGGAGTAGTGGTCGCGCCAGATGTAGTTGTAGTTGACGGTCTGGGCCTGGTTGCCGGTGATGCCGGTCTCCATGGCGCGGCCGATCACGCCGCCGGCGTCCCCGAAGAAGCCGACGTACTGCGTGGCCTGGAGGAACCCGTTGTTCCAGAGGAACAGGACGCCATTCTGGCTGACGATGGCCAGGTCATTCAGGCCGTCCTGGTCCAGGTCGGCTATGACCAGGTCCTCCGGCAAGACGCCCGGGCCGGGCAGGGAGTAAACGCGGATGAGGTCCTCGTCAAACACGCCAGTGTTGGCGTCCGGCAAGGCGCCTGTGCCGTCGCCGAACAGGATTGATACGGCTCCAGGCGTTCCCAGGGCGGTGTCCACGTAGGACAGGACGGCCACGTCCAGGTTGCCGTCGTCGTTCAGGTCGCCCAGGGCAAGCGCGTGGGGTACGATCCGCGCCGGACCGCGGTCGATGTCGACCTCGTAAGTGACTTCGGCCGCAAACGTGCCGTCACCGTTGCTCAGCAGCACGGAGAGGCGGTCCGTGTTCGAGTTGGCGACGACCAGGTCCAGGTCGCCGTCGTTGTCCATGTCGCCGGCGACGATGTCGGAGGGGTTGTACTGGTGATAAGGGTAATCGCCGGGGGGAATCCCCAGGTACATTATGGAATCGGCCCAAAACTCGCCCGAGCCGTTGTTGTGCAGCACGGCGACGAAGTCGGGACCGAGCGTGGAATAACCGCCCGCCTCGCCGCCGTCCATGACGCCGTTGCCGTTGGTGTCGTTCCACGTGTTGACCGCCAGGGCGACGTCCACGTCGCCGTCCAGGTCGAAGTCGCCCGAGGCCATGGCCTCCACGCGCCAGGCGGGCCGGATCGCCCAGTCCCAGCCGTCGGCGCCGTTGGTGTCGCGGTGCCAGTCATTGGGCCAGCCCCAAGTCCCGTCCGGGTAGGGCCAGCCAAGGACCGGCGCGCCCAGCGGCGGGTCGAACACGGTGAACAGCACCTCCGTGACGAACCCGTCGACGTCCGTCACCCCCAGGGCGTCCAGCGTGAAGGTCTCGCCCAGGGTCGGGGGATCGGGCGTCACCTCGATGTGGTCGAGGGCGGGGTTCTCGTTCAGTACCCAGACGGCGTCGCCCTGACCTCCTTCGTTATCCTGGGCCACGGCGAAGTACATCGGGCTGATGTCGGGGTCCCAGTCGGCGAGGACGGTCAGCTGCCATACCCCGCCGCCGAAGTTGACACCGTCGCCGAGCCACTCGTCCTCCGGGTTGAAGTGGCCGCTGTCGAACACGTCGCGGTAGAAGGCGACGCCAGCGACCGAGCCGTCCGGGTCGCTCACGCCCGTGGCAATGAAGGTAACGGCCTGATCCTGCACGACGGGGTTGGGGTCGTGCTGGACAGCAGTGACGACGGGCTTCTGGTTGACGGTGCCGGTCACGAAGGCGCTCCAGGCGTCGTCATTGTCGCGCGCGCGCGCGAAGTAGGAGGAGGTCTGCGTCTGCCAGGTGACCTCGCCCTGCCAGGTCCAGCCGTTGGAGCCGTCGTTGTCCCTGCCCAGGAAGTGGTCGGTGACGTCCCAGGAGCCGATCGTTCCGATGTCGGAGTCCCGGTAGAAGTCCACGTTGCTGACCACGCCGTCGTTGTCAAAGACGCCCAGCGCCTGCAGCGTCAGCGTGTCACCCGGGCCCACGGGCTCGGGCGTTCCGGTCAGGGAGGTGACGATGGGCCTCGCATTGACGCGGCCGATGGTGGTGGCCGGAGATGCCTGGTTCGACTCGGCGGCCGCGTCCTCCGCCACGGCGAAGTAGTAATAGGTGCCGGGGGCCCAGTTGGCCGCCTGGGCAAGCTGCCAATCGTTAGTGGCTCCGATCTGCGTGCCGTTGCCCATCAACGGGTCCGTGCCCACCTCCAGCGTGCCGTTGGCGTTGAAGTCGCGGTAGAAGCGGACCTGGACTATGGCCCCCCCGTCGGGGTCGACCACGTTGCGGGCCGTTAGGGTCAGGAGGTCGTTCTCATGCACCGGATCGGGGGAGTCCTCCAGGGACTGGATGATGGGGGCGGACAACAGGAGCCTGCTCTCCAGGCGCTCCAGCTGCAGGCCCTCAAGCCGAGTGCTGAGGCGACTTTCCTTCCTTCCTCTGTAACTGATCATCGTGGGCTCCCTGACTTTATGGTGGTCTCGAGGCGCGACAAGTTCCGACTCACCTTAGGGTTCGGCATCCCCGCCTGGCCAGAGACGGGTAGAGCCGGTTGGTATCGGTTCGTCTTCTCATGCACGTCGAGCATCCGACCAACGGGCCGCCATGCGGCAGCCCTGTACGTATCCGACAGAACCACCGACAAGGCACCCGAACGGCGCATCATGCCCTTCCTCCGGCGTGGTTCTGCCGACACCCCCACCGGCGTCAGGCCGGAGCACCGTCGTTGCTATAGCGGCCCTTAGGTTCCTCAGTTGGCCTTCATTACGTATGTAGAATGTCTTCTCAGGATTTAGCGCCTCCTAGTATAGTGCGTCGCCTTGCGAAGTCAAGTTCCCCAGGACGCTTAAGGGCCTCAGATTGATCCCCTGAGCGTGGGGCTGGTTCTCGGGTCCTGAGGGCTCGCCTGTGCACCCGGCTTGGCGATGGCCGGCGCCGCATTGGACAGGTCAGCCGTCCCGGCTTACCATGAGTTTGTGGAGGGGGGGGAGTACCCATCCCATTGTCCACTGGTGAGCGGCCTGCCGGCCGCAGTCCCGTGGACGGTTGCCCGGCTCCAAAGGAGGGAAGGCAGATGCTGGACAGCAGAATGGCCGGTGCGTTAAACGAGCAGTGCAACGCCGAGCTCTACTCCTCTTACCTCTACCTGTCGATGGGGGCGTACTTCGAGTCGCAGAAGCTGAAGGGCTTCGCCAACTGGATGAGGGTGCAGGCGCAGGAAGAGCTCATGCACGCGATGAAGTTCTACGACTTTATCAACGAGCGCGGCGCCAGGGCGCTCATGAAGGCGATAGAGGGACCTCCCACCGAATGGGAATCGCCCCTGGCCGTCTTCGAGCACGTCTACGAGCACGAGCAGAAGGTCACGAGCCTCATCGCCCAGTTGGTGGCCCTGGCCACGGAGCTGAGCGATCATCCGACCAATGACTTCCTGCGGTGGTTTGTGGCGGAGCAGGTCGAGGAGGAGGAGTCCGCAAACGACGTCCTGCAGAGGGTGAAGCTGGCCGCTGATGCCCCGACGGGCCTGATGACGGTCGACCGGGAGCTGGCCCAGCGCACCTTTGCTGCGCCGGCCGCCGGCGAGGGCGCGGCCGAGTAGACCACGGGACGGGCCCCGGGGCGGTCGTTTGAACTGGTCTCGCCGTGGCGGAATGGCGCCACCACTGGCGGGACGAGCCCACATATTCCAGTCCCTGCAGGGGGGCTTTGCGTCGGGTGCGAGTTGTGGGGAGGCCCGAGGCCGCTGAAAGGGGAGCTATGCTCCGGCGCTCCGGCACCTGCCAGGGGCTTGCGGCCCGAAGGGGGTTTGGGAACGTTGTTTTCAAGGAAAGCGAACATCGGCAAGGGAAATAGCACTAAATAGGTAGGAGTAGAGCACTAGAAGCGTGGGTGCGTAAGATCTCTCTAGGACGGAAAGGTGCAGAGCAATGAAGGCCATACTCGTGACGTTGACTGCGTTGCTGCTGGCGGCGACCATGCTGATGGTGGGCTGCGGTTCGGGAGGCGGGGAACCTGCCGCTACCACATCCGTTGAAGGCAGCGGCTCAGAGGCAGCGGCGGAGACGGAGGAACCCGCCATCGCTCAACAGCTCTGCCCGGTGATGGGCGGACCGATAAACAAGGAGAACTATGTGGATCATGACGGACGTCGCGTCTACTTCTGCTGTGCGGGTTGCGAGACGGCGTTCCTGAAGGATCCCGAGAAGTACCTGAAGGTGCTGGACGAGCAGCTCGGACAGGCCGGCTAGGCGATGGCTTCTGTGGTCCCACGGTGGCGGTAATCTCGTACAAAGTGGACGAGTTGGATTGCGCCGAGGAGGCGAGCGTACTCAGGCGCGCCCTGGCGCACAAGGACGGCGTGCTGGACCTGGATTTCGATCTCCTGAACGCGCGGATGACGGTCGCCTACGGTCCGGAGCTCATCGGTCCCGACGAGATCCTCGCCGCAGTGCGCGGGACGGGCATGACAGCCGTGCCCTGGGAAGATCGCACGCAAGCCGAGTCGGAGTCCCTCTGGCGCAGGCACGGGCGACCGGTCATGACCGCCGCGAGCGGACTGCTGCTGGCGGCCGGCTTCGCCAGCCATTGGGCGCTGCACGGGGATATCCTGGACGCCGTGACGGGGGGCGCCGGCAGGCCGGAGCATGCTTTGCCCCTGCTCTCGCTGGTGCTTTACCTGGGTGCCGTCGTCACCGGTGCGTGGTACGTTGCGCCTCGGGCCGTCATGGCTGCGGTCCGCTGGCGACCCGACATGCACCTGCTGATGATGGTTGCCGTCGCCGGAGCGATCGCAATCGGGGAATGGTTCGAGGCGGCGACCGTCAGTCTCCTGTTCGCCGTGGCGCAGATGCTGGAGCACTGGAGCGTTGCGCGGGCCCGGCGCGCCATCGGAGCGCTGATGGACCTGTCGCCGGAGGTCGCGAGGGTTCTGGACCCCGATAGCGGGAGAATCCTGGAGAAGCCCGTGGCCGAGGTGCCGGTCGGCGCCGTCATCGTTGTTCGGCCGGGGGAGAAGATCCCCCTGGACGGCACGATACTGACCGGCCAGACCACGGTGAACCAGGCGCCCATCACGGGCGAGTCCAGGCCCGTCGCTAAGGGACCGGCCGACGAGGTCTTCGCGGGGACGATCAACGAGCGGGGCACCATCCACTTCGAGGCCACCAGGCCCGCGGCCGACACCACCCTCGCGCGGATCATTCATCTGGTGCAGGAGTCGCAGTCCCGACGCGCGCCCACCGAGCAGTGGATCGAGAAGTTCGCCCGCTACTACACGCCGGTCATGATGGCGCTGGCCCTCGTCGTCGCCGTGTTGCCGCCGCTCCTGGTCGGGGGGCAGTGGTCGGAGTGGCTCTACCGCGGGCTCGTGCTGCTGGTCATCGCCTGCCCGTGCGCCCTGGTCATTTCGACGCCCGTCAGCGTGGTCTCCGGCCTGACCAGCGCCATGCGGAACGGCATACTCATCAAGGGCGGCATGTACCTGGAGGCCGTCGGCCGCCTGCGCGCCATCGCCATGGACAAGACCGGGACGCTGACCTATGGCCGCCCTGAGGTGCAGGAGGTGGTGCCGCTCGAGGGACACACCCCGGCCGAGCTTCTTGAGAGAGCCGCCGCCATCGAGGCGGACAGCGTGCACCCCCTGGCCGATGCCATCGTGCGCAGGGCAATCGCCGACGGCGTGAAGGTGCGACGGGCAAGGCAATTCAGAGCGCTGAAGGGGAAGGGAGCCGAGGGCCAGTTGGACGGCCGTCGCTACTGGATCGGCAGCCACCGGCTGATGCACGAACGGGGCCGGGAGACGCCGGAGGCGCACCAGAGGGCGAGCGAACTGGAGGACGCCGGCCACTCCGTGGTAGCCATCGGCAGCGAGGGCCACGTCTGCGGCTTATTGAGCGTGGCCGACGGCGTGCGCGAGGGCGCGCCGGAGGCGATCCGGGCGCTGAAGGGCCTCGGTGTCCGGGAAGTCCTCATGCTGACCGGCGACAACGAGCAGACCGCGCGCTCCGTCGCTCAGGTGACGGGCGTCGACGAGTGGCGTGCCGGTCTGCTGCCCGAGGATAAGGTCGAGGCGGTCAGGCAACTGGTCGCCGAACATGGACGTGTCGCGATGGTCGGCGACGGGGTGAACGATGCGCCGGCCATGGCCGTGGCTTCCATGGGCATCGCCATGGGAGCCATAGGCAGCGACGCCGCCATCGAGGCGGCCGACGTCACGCTCATGTCCGACGAGCTGCCCAAGCTGCCGTGGCTGATCGCCCATTCGCGGCGCACGCTGGCGACCATCAAGCAGAATGTCACGTTCGCCCTCGGCCTGAAGGCTGCCTTCATCGTTCTCGCCCTGCTCGGCGTGGCGACCCTCTGGATGGCCATCGCCGCCGACACGGGCGCCTCGCTGCTGGTGATCTTCAACGGCCTCAGGTTGCTCCGCATCGGGCGGGGATGACGGGGGGGGAGAGGTGGTTCAGGAGTTCAGGGGACTGCGTTGGGCCACGAAGCCCAGCTCTTCCGCGATGCGCCGGATGTCGAACGCCGAATCCCTCTCGTGCCCGGCGCGCTCGTAGTGGCTGAGGTCCAGGTCGGCGTCGGGGTACCAGGTTCGCACGACGTGGGGTATGGTCTCGGCCACGTTTGCATGGGGGGCCGTGGCGTTCATGATGCGCACGCCGGGCTTGTGCGGTGCCTGTGCCGCGAGGGTGAACGCCGTCACACAGTCGCTCAGGTACATGACCGTGATCCGGCCGAACGACCACTGTGGGACCGGGCCTGCCTCGTAAGGGCGCCTGGTTGCGTCGTCGGGCAGGATCGAGGCGAGCCGCAGGTTGATGACGTCGATGTCTTCGTTCTGGCGCCAGTGGTACTTCGTTACCTCCTCCATCATATGCTTGCTGAACCCGTACCCGTCGCGGTCCAGGCACGGGTGCTCGTCCGGGATCGGGAGCGCGAGCGGGCGGAACTTCACGCTCTGCATCCCGATGGCCGCTATGGAGCTGGCCAGGACGAACTTCCGGCAGCCCCGGTCGATCAGGTACCGCATCAGGCACCGTGTCCCTTCGACGTTGACCAGCATGCCGTCGCGCTCGCTGCACCCGCCCGTCACGGCGGCCAGGTGGATCGCCACGTCGAAGTCGCACGCGTCCAGGTGCCGGAGGTCCTCGAATGAGGAGAAAAGGCCCCGCACGAATCGCACGTCGGCGTCCGGCTTGCGGCGGCCGATGCAGGTTACGTCGTGTCCGGCAGCCAGCGAGCTTGCGAGCGCCCTCCCGATGAAGCCGCTTCCTCCTGTCAGCAGTATCCGGCTCATTGCGGGCGTTCCCTCTACGAAGACCAATGGATGACCGCGCCGACGAGCCCTTCGACCTTGTTCGCATTCAGGTCCGCGTAGAAGCGGGGCGCGTCGGCTGCTTCGACACGGTGCGTCAGCGTCACCTCCCACTTCAACACGCCGGCAGCCAGGTTCTTCATGACGGCGCGTCGGCAGGCGGGTCCACCGTCGTCGCACGGGAACAGCATCCTGAGCTGCCGACCGTGGGCGGGCAGGAAGTGCCAGGAGATTGCATCGGCTCCGTAGTTGCCCTGAAGCACGAACGTGCCGCGCGTGCGGCAGAGGGAAATGGCCGGGTCGATGCATTCGGGCAGGCCGGTGCACTCGAACACGACGTCGGCGCCCTGCGGCGCGAGCGCTTTCAGTTCCTCTTCGGCTTTCTGCCGGCTGACGTCGATGACGTGGTCGGCGCCGAGCTGGCGCGCGGCGGCAAGCCGGCGGGGCTGCAAGTCCGCTGCGATCACCTCGGCGCCCCTGTGGCTTGCGGCGGCCACCACGCCCAGCCCGATCAGACCCGCCCCGTAGACCAGCACCGTTTCGCCCGTGCGGGGGCTAGCCATGTCCACGCCGTGCAGGCCGACCGACGGCATGACGAACAGGCTGCCCGCGTCCTCGGCGACGCCGTCGGGCAACGGGGCGACGTTCGGGTTCCCGCCCATGTCCACCAGCGCGTGCGAGCAGTGGGTGCCGCTGACGCCGCTGACCCGCCGCCCGTCCCGGAGCTGGATGCGGCGGTTGTGGCGGAAGTAGACCGTCTGACCCGCTTCGAAGTCCTGGACGCCCGGGCCCGCCCGTTCGATGACGCCCACGGCCTGATACCCCGTGCAGATCGGGTAAGGACCCCATGAGAGCTTGTTGCGGATCAGGGCGAACTCCGTCCCCACGCTCACGCCGCTGTAGAGCGTCCTTATCAGGATGTCGCCGTCCCCTGGATCCGGGAGGATCACGTCAGCCAGCGTGAACTGCTGGTTCTCATCGCAGACAAGGGCTTTGGCGTCCACGGATGTCCTCTTTCAAGGTGTGCAGGCGGCCGCCGGTGGCAAGGGCGCGAGCGGAACCTCCGCCAAATGACGGGCCTCCGATTGGCGAGGCGCCCAGGATGGTATACGCTGGGGCTGTGGCGGTTCAAGTTGCTGTTGCGGCCTTCCCGCCGATTGCAGCGGAAGCCGCCGTCTTCTGCTAACATGGGCAACTCGGCTGTGCGTGCACTGGAGCGGTCGCTTCAAGCGAGGCTCACAAGAGGACACGACGATGCAGGACCGAATGCAGGGCTACGTGTGCACGGTGTGCGGCTACATATACGATCCGGCGCTCGGCGATCCGGAGAACGGGGTGCCGGCGGGCACCCCCTTTGCCGAGATCCCTGAGGACTGGACGTGTCCGGTCTGCGGCGTGGGAAAGGACATGTTCACGCCGGTCGACTGACCCACCCGGGACGCCCGGTCCGCTTTGTCCGTGGTCTTCTGAACCTTCCGGGCCGGGCCTGACGGCACGGGCTGCCCCGGCAGCGTGGGCGCGCTCCTCCTCGTCGTGCTCGTCGTCGTCCTCGTCCTCGGCTTGCTCGCCGTGCGGAAGGGCCGTTTTCTGGTGCGCATTGACAATGATTCCGCAGGCGAGTACAATAGAACTGACTGGTCAGTTCTGCCTCGCAGACTCAGCGGTGTCAGTCTGGTTCGGCTGGCGAAGCAGGGCTCCTCATGCGGGCGCGGCCGGGTCTGGTCGGCCTGCGGAGGCTTGGTGGAGGTCCTGTCGGGCGGGCACAGGCTCGTTTGGGCCCGGCGACGGCCCCTTTGATAATGCGGGGCGGACGGCCTAGAATGAGAGATCGCGGCTGAGCACGCGGGACGGCTCGGCCTTGCGGGTTGAGGCGTGCGACGATGTCGGAAGTTCAGCAACAGGACGTGGAGTTCAGTACGGGGCGCCGGATAGAGCACCTTCCCGACGACGTGCAGGGGTGGCTGGACAAGACGCTTGCCCCCGGGGAGGCGATGTCCACGCTGCTTTTCTCGGACATCATGCCCAGCGGTGAGTTCGGGGAGCGCTGGGCCTTCCTGACGAACAGGCGGCTTCTGGTCCTGTCGCCCAACGGCAGCGAGGGTGACGCGGACATCGAGTTCGAGATCCCTCTGGGCGAGATCGAGGACGCCGAGGTGCGTCAGTACGTCGGTTCGAGCGCGCTCATCGTCACCGGCGCGGACGAGGGCTATGAGGTGGCGCGCTTCTCCCTCGGCTCCCACCAAGAAGCTTCCGACATGGTCCATTGCCTGAAGGAGATCGTGCGGGAGCACAAGGCGGGCATGCCCATCGAGAAGGTCCCCCCGCCGCCCCCGCGCGGGCCGGAGCACCGCTGCTCCAAGTGCGGCCGGGCCCTGAGCCGCTGGAGCGAGACCTGTCCCCATTGCATAGACCGCCGCCAGATTCTGAGGCGGTTGTTCTCCTACCTGATGCCCCACAAGTGGTACGCGTTGCTGGGGCTCAGCCTGACCCTCGGCATCACGGCCATGCAGCTGGTGCCGAACTTCCTGAACGGGCTGTTCATTGACAACGTGGTGATGGAGGGCGACGCAGCCCTCTTGCCGGTGCTCGTTGCGATCCTGATCGGCGTTTACGTGGGTTCGGCGGGCCTCTCCATGTTCCGCTCCTACGTGATGGCGTGGCTGGGCAATCGCGTCCTTCTGGACCTGCGAATCCAGGTCTACGAGCACCTGCAGTTGCTCAGGCTCAGCTACTACACCCGCCGGCAGACCGGCCGCATTATGTCGCGCGTCACGGGCGACCTCAGCCGCCTGCAGTACTTCATTGCGGAGGGTTTCCAGGAGATCCTCATCAACCTGGCGACCATGCTGCTGATCGCGACAATCCTGCTGGCCATGAGCCCACGGCTCTTCCTGCTGGCCCTTGCGCCGACGCCCATCATCGCAATAAGCACGTGGCTGTTCGGCCGCCGGATCCACCTTATCTACCATCGGCTCTGGAGACGTTGGGCCGGACTGAGCGCCATCCTGGCGGACACCATCCCTGGCATTCGCGTCGTCAAGTCCTTCGCCCAGGAGAAGCGCGAGGTCGGCCGCTTCAGCGCCTACAGCAGCGAGGTCTTCTCGCAGGAGCTTCAGGCGGCCAAGCTTTATTCGGGCTTCTTCCCCTTCGTGAGCCTGATGACGTCGCTGGGTTCGATCCTGCTGTTCGCCGTGGGCGGCTACATGGTGATCAGGGGCGCCACCACGCCGGGAACGCTGATCGTCTTCATCGGCTACCTGCGGCGCTTCTACATGCCGGTCCAGCAGTTCGGCCGGATGAACCACCGGCTTCAGCACTGCGTCACTTCCGCCGAGCGCGTATTCGAGATACTCGACTCCGATCCGGAGCCGCTGAACCGCACCGACGGCATCCTGCTTGACCCCGTGCGCGGCAAGGTGGAGTTCCGCGACGTTCGCTTCTCGTACGAGCCGGGCAAGTACGCGCTGGACGGCGTCTCCTTCGTAGTAGAGCCGGGTGAGATGATCGGCCTGGTCGGGCCGAGCGGCGCCGGCAAGAGCACGCTCGTTCACCTGATCACCCGCTTCTATGACGTGGACGAAGGCAAGATACTCATCGACGACCACGACATTCAGGACCTGAACCTGCGGCCGTTCCGCGAGAGCATCGGCGTGGTGCTTCAGGAGCCCTACCTGTTCCACGGCAGCGTGTGGGCCAACATCGCCTACGCCGATCCGGATGCCGCTCCTGATCGCATCATCGAAGCCGCTCGCGCGGCCAATGCGCACGACTTCATCCTGGCGTTGCCCGACGGCTACGACACGGTTATCGGCGAGCGGGGCCAGACGCTGTCCGGCGGCGAACGGCAACGCATTTCCATCGCACGCGCCGTGCTGCGTGACCCGCAGATACTGATTCTGGACGAGGCAACCGCCTCCGTTGACACAGAAACCGAAGTGCAGATCCAGACCGCCATCGAGCGCCTGGTGCAGGGCCGCACGACCTTTGCGATCGCGCACCGGCTCTCCACGCTGCGGAAGGCGCACCGTCTGATCGTGCTCGAGCGGGGCAAGTTGGTCGAGATCGGAACGCACGAAGAGCTGATCGAGACGGGCGGGCTCTACAGCCGCCTCTGCAAGCTCCAGTCCGAACTCTCCAAGATGCGTGTCTGGTGAGGTCCTTTCCATGTCGGACGAAGCCATTCAGAGCGAAGAGCTGGCGCCTGAAGCCCAGGACGAGTCCGGGGAGGAGGCGGCGACACCTTCGCACGGCCACGTCGAGCCAGAACGCATGAGGGTCTGGGAGGACCCGATGCGCCGGCTCTGCATCAGCGTCGACGGGCAGGAGCACGCCAATCTACGGCCCCGTCGCGTCTTCCCGCTCTCGAGCAAGGCGGATTACGTCAGCTTCCTGAATGAGAAGGGCAAGGAGGTGGCGCTGCTCACCAGTCCGCGCAAGCTGGACAAGGAGAGCCACAAGGCGCTTGAAGAAGCGCTCGGTCGAATGTATTACGTCGCCAAGATCACACGCGTGGACAGCATCAACGAGAAGTGGGGAGTTTCCCACTGGGAGGTGGAGACCGACCGCGGCTACGCCGCCTTCGAGGTGACGGACCGCAGCAGCATCCGCAACCTGGGACGCGGGCGCATGGTACTGGCCGACGCCGACGGCAACCGGTTTGAGATCGAGGACCTTTCCCGATTGGACGAGCGCAGCCAGGCGTTGGTCTTCGGCGAGACCTGAGTGGCCTGGACAGGGCCCTGCTCAGAGCGGATAATGGGAGAGAGGCGGCAGGTGTCGCTGGACCACTTGCCCGCCTTTGTTTTTTTCGATTCGGTTTCGGACGCAGGCCACAACAAAGGGCAGTTGCATGGGCGATGACACACTGGGAATGACTTATGAGATGCGCCGCCAGTCCCGGGGCGCAGAGCCACCGAAGGAGGGCCGGCCCTGGCGCCGCAGGCTGATCAGGGCTGGCATTGCCATCCTCTGCATCGCGGCCGTGGTGTCGGCCTACTTCATCTGGCGGTCCATTGCGTACGTCAGGACCGCCCGCGCCGAGGTCCGGGCCGAGTTCATCAAAGTTTCCACCCGCGTGGACGCGCCGATGCTCGAGCGCCATGTCAGGACCGGGGATCAGGTGACGGAAGGCCAGGAGCTGGCCCGATTGGACGACTCGGACTTCCGTGAGGCGCTGAACGCGGCGGAAGCCAGAGCGACCGCACGGGAGAGCGCGCACGAGCAGGCGAAGGCGCATGAGGTGCTTGTCGAAGAGGAGGTGCGACTCGACGTGGAACTTGCCGAGGCGGAGCTCGAACGGGCCGACGCGGCCGTTGCCAGCGCCGAGGCCTCCCTCAGGCTGCGGCAGGCCCGACTGGAGGGCGAGATCGCTCAGGCCGACGCGGAGGCCAAGCATGCAAGAGCCCTGCTGGACCGTACGCGGAAAGGGGCCCGAGCCGAGGAGATACAGGCCGCGGAAGCGAATCTCGCTTCGGCCAGGGCTCTTCAGAAGCTCTATGAGCTTGAGGTCCGGCAGTCGCAGCAGCTCGTCGGGGAGGGAATCGACTCGGCCCACGTGCTCGAGGTCAAGAAGACGCAGCTCGAGACCCAGAAGAACGCCGTGCGCCGGGCGGAGCTTGAACTCAAAATGCTGCGCGACGGGCCCACCGCCGAGGAGATCGAAGCTCAGGCCCAGACCCTGGCTTCCCGACAGGCCGCGCATGAGCTGGCCAAGGCCGGAACCGGAGAGGTCGAGCGCCTGAAGGCGGACCTGCGGATCAGAAAGGCCGAACTGGGGCAAGCACAGGCCAGGCTGGAGGAGATGCGGGCCACGAGCGCGGAACGCCTCAATCTCGTCGCCCAGGCCCTCAAAGCCGCCGAGGCGGAGCTGAACGCCGCCCGGGCTGATGTGCGGACCCGGCGCACTGAGCTCGGTTATACGATCCTGAGAAGCTCCGTCACCGGCACGGTGATGCGGACCTTCGACGAAGAAGGGGAGTTCTGCCGCAGGGGCGCGACCACCATGTTGGTCACCGACGACAGCAAGGGCCGATGGATACAGGGCCTCATCCGGGAGAGAGATAGCCGGCACGTCAAGGTCGGGCAGGCCGCCAAGGTCCGGATCGGGACCGATAGCCGAAAGTACTACAGGGCCGAGGTCACGGCCGTGGGGGGCGCCACCTTCTCGGCCACCAGCTCCAGGACCGAGTCCGCCGAGGAATCCGCCCAGTGGGGCATGCCGGGCCAGGTCGTGGTCCTTCTGGAACTGCTGGAGGAGCCCGAGCACACGCTGCTGCCCGGCACGTCTGCCCGTGCCATCATCCGCGTCTGGTGAGCCCGCCCACGCAGGAGCGTTGCGCCCCGCGCGCCTCGTGCGAGCGGTTGACGGTCAGGCAGCGTTTCGCTATCTTGTGGCCCTTCCACGACGGGACGCTGGCGGCGGCTGGGCTGCCCGATTGGGGATCGTGAACGAGGGAGGACGCGCCGTGACATCGCGAGGTCTTAAGGCTGTCAGTCTCTTGCTCCTGGCGGTCGTGTGCGTGCTGTTTGCGTCGTGCGCGGGCCCGAGGCGGGGCTCCGGGGCGACGGCTCACACTACGGTCCCCGCCGAAGATGTGGCCCATTCGCAGGAGGCCGTGGCTCCCGAGCTCCCACTTGCGGTGCGCAGGCCCGGCGCGGAACCCGTGGGCGAACCGCCCCAGCTTCCCCCTGAGCTGACGTTGCAGCATTGCCTCCGCCTGGCCCTCCAGAACAACAAGGACATACGCGTCGCCTGGTGGGGGGCGGATGCATCCGAGGCGCAGGTGGACGGCGCCCGCGGCGAGTTCGACCCCGAGGTCTTCATGGAACTCAGCCGCGGCAGGACCAACGCGCCGGTCGAGGCCGTCCCGCTCGAACGCACGGACACCTCCGACGGTGCCGTGAGTGCCGGCGTCAGGAAGCGCATCGTGACCGGCACCGACGTCGAGCTCTCCGCGTCCACGGATTACGAGCGGGACCTCGATCCGGACGATGAGACGTACATCAACCCCACCTATGGCCCCGACGTCAGACTGGTCCTCAGCCAGGACTTGCTGAGGAACTTCGGCGTCGACGTGAACCGCACCAACATCCTGATCGCGCAGAACAACTGGCAGATCTCCGCTGAGGAGCTCAGGAGCACCGTCATCCAGCGCCTGCTTGAGGTCGAGGAGGCGTACTGGGGCCTCTACTTCGCCCTTGCTGAGCTGAAGGTCAGGGAGATCCAGTTGCAGCTCGGCCAGGAATTGGTCCGCGTGGCCGATCTCCAGGAGGAGGTGGGCATTAGCGCGGCGATCGACGTGGTGAGGGCCGAGTCCCGCGCCGCCGAACGCGCCACGTCGATAATCGGTGGCCGGAACGACGTGGCCAGGAGCAGGCACCGTTTGCTGAGGGCGCTGGGCGTCGTCGACGTGGAACGCGTCCAGGCCGACTTCGAGCTTGTAGATGCACCGACGACGGAGACCTGTGAAACGGATGTGGCCGAAGCCCTGCAGGTCGCGCAAGCCCTGCGGCCCGACTACTTGCAGGCCAAGCTGGCCGTCGACAATGCCGGGCTCGAACGGAGCTTCTACCGGAACCAGCGGCTGCCGTCGTTGCAGCTCTTCGGCGAGTACGCGTTCGCCGGCCTGGCTGACGACATGGGCCAGAGCTGGGAGGTGCTCGACGACGGCGACCACAGGAGCTGGCTGCTGGGGCTGCGCTTCAGCTACCCCATACCGAACCGCACGGCGCGCTCGGATTACCGGGTCTCAGAGCTGCGCTATCGACAGGCGAAGGTGAGGTTGGACGCCCTGACCGAGCGGATCACCCGCGAGCTGGCGGACGCCCTGTCGGACCTTCACGCCGCCGAGGGGCGCATCGAGACCACGCGCAAGGCGAGGGAGCTTGCCGCGCGCCTGCTGGAGGCCGAGCAGAAGAGCTTCACGTTGGGCCGGTCGGACAGCCTGGACGTTCTGGCCGCTCAGGAGGCATTGGGCCGCGCCGAGACTGCGGAGGCGCGCGCGCAGGCCGATCACGCAACCGCCCTGACGCGCTTGTTCGCCGCGCAGGGGGACCTGCTGGAGCGCAAGGGCATCGCGTTTGCCAGACCCACGGAACGCTGACGGGCCCCGCCTGTCCCGCGCTTGAGCCACGTCAGCGGCAACGCCCTCGCAGCCCGCACGCGCCGGAAGGAGACTCGCACCATGGCCGAATCCCCGTTTTCCGTCCCCCTCGAACCCGACTGGCAGGGCCTCGTCCGCTGCATCATGCGCGAAGGGACGCCGGCCCGCGTCCACCACGTGGAGCTGTTTCTGGACTGGGAGGTCCAGGAGGAAGCGTGCCGCCGATACGGCGTCCTGGACGGGCTGGACCCCGGCGCTCCCGAATTCATGTTCAGGCGGCAGGTGGCCGTGCAGCGTTTCCTGGGATATGACTACGTGCGCTGCGGGCTGGACGGCCTCGAGATGCCGCTCAAACGCATGTCCATCCAGGACACGGCGGCTCTGGCGCGGCAGGGCGGCCGGAACTACATGGAGGAGCACGCCGGCCCCATCACCAACTGGGACGAGTTCGAGGCGTACCCCTGGCCCGACGCCGAGGCGGCCTCCACGCGCTCGCTCGAGTGGTACTCTCAGAACCTGCCCGACGACATGTGCATCATCGGCAGCGGCGGGTTCGCCCACTTCGCCGAGCACCTCACGTGGCTGATGGGCTACGAGACCCTGTGCTACTCGCTTTACGACCGGCGCGACCTGGTCAAGGCCATCGGGGAGCGGCTGTTGGAGATGTACCGCGTCGTGGTGCGGCGCATGTTGGAGTTCGACCGCGTGGCGATGGTCATGGGCAGCGACGACATGGGGTTCCGCACCGCCACGCTGATCAGCCCGGACGACATGCGCGAGTTCGTTCTGCCCGGGCACAAGCTCATGGCCGAGACCTCCCACGAGGCGGGCAGGCCCTACCTGCTGCACTCCTGCGGCAACCTGGAAGAGATCATGGAGGACCTGATCGAGGATGTGGGGATCGACGCCAAGCACTCGTTCGAGGACGTGATCGAGCCTTTCGAAGAGACTTACGAGAAGTACGGCGACCGCATCGCGCTCCTGGGCGGCATCGACGTCGACTTCCTCTGCCGCGCCGATGAAGATCAGATCCGCCGGCGCGTGCGCGATACCTTGGAGAAGTGCCTGCCCGGCGGGGGCTACTGCCTGGGCTCCGGCAACAGCCTGGCCAACTACATCCCCTTCGACAACTACGTGGCCATGCTCGACGAGGGCCGCAAGTTCGCTGCCTCGCCCTGATCCCGTGAACGCGCCGGGCAGGGGGCGTCGGGCGCGGGCTGCTTCATGATGGTCATCGATGTGCTGTACGGCGCCGTCGTCGTCCGGGGGCAGGGAGCCCGAACCGTCGCGAACGGCGGCTTCCAGTCTGTAGCTGTGCGGCGTGCCGCCAGAACCCGCGCGAAGACTCCTGTATCTGGCAAGGCGTTCGTTGGGCGCTCGGGAGGCCTGCTATGCCGACCTTTCGCTTCGAAGCGATGGACTCGACGGGCGAAGACCAAGCGGGCCACATACCGGCTGCGAGCCCCGATGAAGCAATGCAGGTGCTTCGTGGCCGTGGTCTGTTTGTGGTGGCGCTGGATGAGGTGACGGAAAGCAGTGACGAAGCGGGGGCTGCCGGATCGTCGGCTACTGCATCGGATTCGGTCGCGCCGAAGAGCAACGGCGCCAACACGGGCCGGGGGTCTCTGGGCTGGCGGGGGGGCCTTATTGTCACCGCGGTTGGCCTGGTGTGCGCGGCGGTCGGTCTCTGTGGCGTGCTCGACTCGGCATTGTTTAGCATCCGGGCAGAGCGTGCGGATGCGATTGTCGTCGATCTCGATCAGACGGGAGAGGTCCCCATTGACATTCTGGAGTTCGCGGCCTTGGGACGCCAATACCGAACCGGGCCTCGCGGAACGTTCGGAGTGACCTGGGAGCTGAGCCGCCCCCTCGGATCGACAGTTCCCGTTCTGTACGCGCCAGACCATCCTGAGGATGCGCGTTTGGCGGCCTTTGTCCCACGCTTTTCTATACCGCTCATCCTGCTCGTCCTGGGCCTTATGTTCACTTCGGCCGGCGTGCTGGTGCTCCGTTACGGCCGGCGGATAGCCTGAGCGAGGCGGGATGGGCAACATCGCCTCGGAGCAGGCACCGGATGCGAACCACCTAGAAGCCATGTGAGCTGGCCGTGACGATTCAAGTCCGCTAAGGTAGACTGTCGGGCGTTGAATGACTCGTTTCTCGGACGGGGGGACTCGACAGTGAACGCACGGAAGGCAGGGATGCGCGGAACGCTTGCCGTCTTGCTGGCATGTTGCACTCTCGTTTGCGGCTGCTTCAAGCATACGGGAACAATAGCGCTGGAGGCGCGCTCGCTGGAGAAGATCCTCCAGGACTCCGGTGTGGGTAGGCAGCAGTTCGATCCGCAGGACCCCCTCCTGCAGAGACGCGCGGTGTTTGTGGCAGGTCCTCTTTCTCTTCTTTCTGCCCACGCCATTTGCCAGCAGCTTGTCTACCTCGATGGTCTGTCTGCGGAGGAGCCCATCAAGCTGCTCATTAACTCGCCGGGCGGCGACGGGGCGGCATACCTGTCCATCAGGACCGTCATGACGGGCATCGAAGCGCCCGTGGAAACCGTGAACGTGGGCTTCTGCGGATCGGCTGCCGCCCTGCTCTTCCAGTCGGCGACCGGGAAGCGCTACGCCGTGGAGGGATCCATGTTCATGCTCCACGAGCCGAAAGGGGACCCCGACGAGCTTGCGAAGACGGCCCGCGAGCACCAGGAAGAGCTTCTGCGGTCACGGTGCCGCCTGCCGGAGGAATGGCTCCCGTTGGGAAAGCGCACCTTCACATTCTCGGCGGAGGAGGCCCTGGAGTACCAGTTCGTGGACGCGGTGCTCCCCGAGCTGAACCTCTGACCTTGGTGTGTCGCACAGTGCATGGGCACCCCTGCAGGGCGCTCCCGAAGTATGGCGGATGGTGCCATGGCGAAGCCTCGTGCGGAGTACATTATGGCAACTGAGGATAGAGAGTGCCAAGACCAGGGGCATCCTTTTCCGCCATTGAGACCCGACGTCGCGATTGTGGAGACGAAGTGCAAGATAGACCACATAGACTGCATGGAACTGCAATGGTGGTTTGCCATTCCCCGGTTGGGCGACCGCACGATGTACGCCTCGTACGAAGTGGACACGGGGGAGCTGAGCGCCGTGACGAAGATGATCGCGACAACGCCCGCGCAGGTCCACGGACTCGATTGCGTCGAGATCGGTGTCAGCGAATGGTCACCGGTTGAGGGTTGGCACCCGATGGTTAGCTCGTTTTACTGCACGAGCGCGCGAGGCGAAAGCAAGTGGCTTGCGGTCATTACCAGCCGTCAAGGCAGGAAGGTGCTGTCCACTTTCCGTGATGAAGGCTTTGAGCAGAACTGGGGAGGATGTGGGAAGCAGCGGCTCCATGACGACGGCCGCTATCAGGCCCAGGCGGACGGTTCCTACAGGTTGGCGGACCGGAAGGGGCTCGGGGCCGGCGTGTATGACGTTGCCATAGGGGAGGCCTGCTTCCGTTGTCTTCGGGTCTTGGACCCGGGGGGCTCGGTGAGCGAATACGACGAACTTAGCGAAGCATACGTTGATGAGGGGACGGGGCGAACAGTGCTCTATCGGCAGTATCGGGGGCGATTGATGACGGCGGAGAAGGGCGATCTGACGCAGAAGTATCCGGCCAACTGCCGAATTGACATTGACGGCTGTGTGTATGTGCAATGTGACTGCACGGGTAGGGCCCACGACGTCATTACTCACACGGCATTGAAGATCTGACAGGCGAGCCTTCAGGCGCTGGCTGATCAAGCCCGGTTGTGCGGAAACACGCCGTCTCCGTGCATCGGGCTTTCCGTTTGGCAGGAGCCGTTCTTGACGGAGATGGACGCGCTCTGCCCTTCGACTTCGCCCCTCGACGTTACTCGGGGCACTGAGTACATCGATGGGCTCAGGGCGGTGAGCCTGTCGAACCGCTGCGACGCCTGAAGGGCCTGCGACATCGATCCTGGCCTCGGGCTTGCTGGCTCACGGCGCGGGCGTGAGCAGGCCGAGGCGCCAGGGGGTCTCGCTCCTGCCCTGCACCCCAGCTCAGGTCCGCTCAGGCCTTGATTCGCTCGACCTCGCGCCCCACGCGTCCGTGAACGAGATCATAGGTGGTCTGAAGGTTCATCCAGAACTGCGGCGTGGTCCCCAGCGCCTGGCTGAACAGCCAGGCCGTCTGCGGCGTGACCGCGCGCCTGCCGTTCACGATCTCGTTGACGCGCTTGAAGCTCACGCCGATGTGCTCGGCGAAGGCCGACTGGGTGAGGCCCATCGGCTTGAGAAACTCCTCGAGCAGCATCTCGCCCGGATGGGTCGGATCCTTAGGAAGCCTGGCGCCCATAGCTTCACCTCGTCTCATCGGCCGTCAGTGGTAGTCCGTCAACTCGACTTCGTAAGCGGCATCACGCTCCCAGCGAAACACGAGCCGCCACTGGTCGCTAACCCGTATGCTGTGATAGCCTTTTCGGTCGCCCTTCAACGCTTCAAGCCTGTTGCCCGGCGGGGCCCGGAGGTCCCTGAGGTCTGCGGCGCTCAACAGCTGGTCGAGCTTTCGGCGGAGCACCTTGTGCATGGCCGCCGGTATCCGCAGGGCACGCCGGCTGGGGCCCTGGTAGTAGAACGCCTCCAGGTCCGAATCCTTGAAGCTTCCTATCATCCTGGCCCCATCACCTTTGTCTAGGACACTATACCGGATAGCGTCCTGTCACGCAAGCGCCATCGGACGTTGATGAGGGCCGCATCGCCAGGTGCATGCACTCGCAGAGGCCCACCTGTCAGGCCCTGTTCCACAGTGCCACTGGACTTCGGCCGCCCCTCTGCGAGAGAATCCCGGGCCAATTCGCCGGGGCGGTCTCAACGCGCCGGGGCGAGTAGGCCCAGGCGCCAGGGGATATCGCCGTAGCTTCTGCCCCGCATCTCCGCGTCGGTGACGCCCTGGAAGAGGAGCCGCAGGTCGCCGGGATCCACTTCGAGGCGCTGGTCGTGCCCGGCCCGGATCAGTTCCCCGTGGCTGATGGAATCCGTCCAGTGCGGCCCGGCGTCGCGCACATTCGCCGCGCCGGCGAACGGGTTCTCCCTTGTCGCGGCCAGCGGCGTCCAGTCGCCGTCCAGCCGGTCCGCCACGTAAGCCTTGTAATAGCGGCGCGCGCCGGCCTGCGCCTCGATGACGGCCAGGAACTTGTCCATGCCCCGCAGGTGGTAGACGTGCCCGGCCTCAAAGATGTCGGCCTGGAGGACGACCTCGGGCCGGCTCCACCCGTGCGGGAAGTCATCGAGCGCGGTATCCGCCCGCCACATCCGCCCGTCCAGCGACGTGAAGAACAGGTGCGCCCGCTCCTCGTCGCAGATCACC
>CAYUDW010000016.1:21553-30566 GCA_964442595.1 uncultured candidatus Brocadiaceae bacterium | reverse complement strand
TGAAACGGACGAAGGGCAGGGGGCCGGGGCTGGGGCCGGCTAAGGCGCTGCTGCAGAACCCCATCCTGGCTTCGGCCGGCTGCGAGCACCGAAGGGCTATGTCGGCCTGCATCGGCGATTCTGGCCTTTGAATCGCCTGCTTCGGCCTCCTTGCCCTCGGCGTTCTCGCTCGACCTCGGGCCGACGGAGCGGGTTCGGCAATAGCGCCTTAGCCTTTGGCCGTGGGGCAGGTGTAGCTGATGAGGACCAGGTTCTTGGCCTTGTCCATGCGGATGTGGACGTCAAGCGTGCCGTCGGACCAGCTCGTGCCACCGGCTTCGGGCGCGTTCCGGTACGTCCGGACGAGGCCCTCGCGGTAGTAGTCGTAGAGCTCTTTGAGCGTCCGGCCCTCGCTCTGCTTGAACTGCACCTCGATCAGGTACAGCGACTCGTTGGCGAAGTGGAACCGGAAGACCTGGCTCTTGTCCGGGACCGGATAGTGGGCGAACATCGCTTCGCCGCCCTGCTGCCTGTGCCAGGCGGGGGAGTAAGCCGCCTGGACCTGGCTGGACGTCATGCCGAAGCGCGCCCCGCTCAGCGCGGGGGGAAGCTCAATCTGGGCGGCCGGGGCGGCGGAGAGACCAGGCTGCGGGGTCTGCTGGGCCGGTTGAGGCGGCGAGGGGGCCGGGGCCGCCGTTGCATTGGGCCGGCGCGGAGCGGCTTCGCTCGGGCTGACGTCCGTCACGGCTTCCTTCGCCGCCGCGAGTACTTTTACCAGGCCCTCTCCGGCCTTCGCCGCGGCTGCTGCGACGACGCTTTCCTCCTCCTCGCTCTCCTTTGGGGCTGCCTTCTTCGCGGTCTCCGGGCCGAACAGAGCGGCCTCTGCCTTCGACCTGACCGAGGGGAAGAGCCCGAACACGGTAGCCACGATGGCCACCAGCACCATCAGCACCACCATCACGCGCATGTCGGTTCCCCTTGTGCGGTCAGTAGGTCAGCACCGCCGGCAGGTTGTAGAAGATGTCCACGAAGATGTCAGTCAGGTCCGAATGGTCGGCGGCGTAGTAATAGGCTCCCCTGGTCTTGGCGGCGATCAGGGGCATGAGCTTCTGGTCGGCACCGGCGCCGAACGAGACGGCGTAGATCCTGATGCCGTTGTTCATTGCGCGTTGAGTTTCCGTGGCTATGTCGCTGACCACCGCCTGGTATATCTGGCACTGGACGGACGTCCCAAAGAACGTGACGGACACATCGGAGTAGGGGTTGTTGTAGTAGTTGCCGTCGACCGTATTGGCCAGGCCGTCGGTCAGCAGGATCATGATGCGCTGGCCGAATCCGCTGGCGCGTCCGGAGTCGATGAACTCATCGTTCGCGCTCTCCATGCCGGGGCCCAGGGCGGTCGCCCCGCGCGCATCGTAGACCTGCATCTGGTTCTGGAGGCCCGGCCAATCGTCGGTCAGCTGGTGATCGAGGGTGCCGTACCAGGCATAGCTGACCAGGCCGGCCCGGTCGCGCTCCGAGTTGAGCAGGTCGACGAAGGCGACGGCCGCGTCCTGGCTCGACTGGATGGGCTCGACTTTGTCGTTGGCCATCGCATAGTCGCAAGAGCTGATCGGGCCGTAGCTATCGGCGGTCCACGAGGAGTAGCTCGGCCCGTAGCTTGAGTAGATCGTCAGGTTCGCCGGCGCGCTGAGCCAGCCGGATTGGACGGTGCCGGGCTGGTCCTTGGAGCAATAGCGGAAGTAGGTGCCGTAGAGCAGGTTCGACTGTATGTGCGGCGGCAGGAAGTCGGTCACCGTGTCCCCGGTGCCGTCGTCCAGGGCGTACATCCAGGCCGTCTGCCAGTAGCCGTCCTTGTAAATCCTGCGCGGCATCCAGTACCACTGGGTGGGGCTCTTGTCCATGCTGGCGTCGGCGTTGGGCGAGTATCGGTAGAGGATGTTGGTCGTGTCGTAGCACATCGAGCCGGACCGGTCCATCACGAACATGACGTAGCGGCGGGGCTTGGTGCCGACGGCGCGCACCGTCTGGGCTGTGGCGTGGATGCCGAAGATGGAGGCGAAGAACAGCTCGATCGGGCCGTCCGGCGAGTCCTCCGTGCGCCGGCCCTGGATCATGACGCTGTCGACAACCTCGCCGGCCCCGAACTGCGCCTCGGGCTTGAATGTTCGCGAGCCCTCGATGTAGCGGCCGAAGATGATGTCCGTGCCCGGGTCGATCGTCAGGGGGTCTCCGGCCACCTCATTGGCGCAGGCAAGAGCTGTGGCTTGCTCTCTGGCCAGCGCTTTCTGGCCCTCGTCGACGAACGCCCTGAGCTGGCTGGCCCCGGCCAGGGCCGCGGCATCCACCGCGTTACGCAGCTCCGCATTGGAGGTGACTATGCGCCCCACGTCGACGCTCAGGACGCACATTACGACCATTATAAGCACCACGACAGCGAACAGTATGAGCATCTGCCCGCTACGGCTCTCGCCGGTGGTGCCCCTGGTCTTTCTTGGTTCCTTTGTTCTCATCTATGGTCCTCCCCTGCCCTGGGCCAGCGTGCGAACGCCCCGGCTACCAGGGCCTCTATTCTCCTATGAGACGTCCTCCGTCTGGCGCCGTTTCTCGAACAGCTCGGCTCCCTCGGCGGTCCACCAGGTCTCCATGCGTTGCAGCAGTTCCTGAAGCTCCTGGGCCGAGAGCTTGGACAGATCGGGGGGAAGTCCGCCCGGAGTGGCGTCGGCCGGCGGCTCCTCGGGCTGTTCCGGTAGGCTGGCCGCGGGGTCCACCAGGTCGTCGAGCTCGGGCGGATCGGTCGTCTCCTTCTGCTCTCCGGGCACGGGCTCGCCGTAATTGCTTCCTTCTATGATAGCCTCGACGGCCCTAGCTGCCACTTTCTGATCCTCGGCCGTCCGGGCCAGGCCGGCCAGCATGCCCAGGGCCTCCGCGCAGAAGTTCTCGCGCAGGAAACCGATGGCTTCGCCCTGGACCTCGAGGTCGGGCGAGTGGAGGAACTGACCGACCTCCGCCAGGGCATTCTGGTCGCCGCAGCGCCAGGCGGCCTTCGCGCCTTCGAGCTGGGCCCGCGGCGACTTGAACCACTGGCGCACAGAGCCGATCGTGGGCAGATACTTGGGCCGCATCGACAGGCCCAGGCCTTGCACTGCTATCACCAGAAGCGCCTCGTTTGCTTCCTCGTTGGCAAGCGCGAGGAATGCTTCCAGCGTTCGGAGTGAAGTGGCGTCCCTGAGCGCCGCCATGCAACGCATGACCTCAAGGCACTCCTCGTCGCTGTCGCAGTCTAGCAGGAGCGCGGGCAGGTACTGCCCCAGATTCCGCCTTCCCAACCGCGCGGTCAGGTAGAGAGCGGCGCTGCGCCGGGTGCCTGAGGGCGTCTGTGCCAGTTCCTTGTCGAGGACCAGGTACGCGGCATACGGGTTGTCGAGCAGCCACCGAACGTCTGAATCCCTGTCCGGCTCCTGGCGCAGCCCGGGCTCGACTGACCACCGCAGCATCAGTTTCTCCATCCGGGCCGTCGCCTGGCTTAGCAGGCGGGCCCTCTGCTCGGACTGCATCGACCAGCTCCTGCGGAGCACGCTCTCGTCGGCTGTGCTAACGCCCGCCCCAAGCCCGAGCACACATAGTAGACAGACCACTTTCTTCATGCGCATCCGTCCCCCTCGCACACTCGCGCACAGGTGCGATAGGTGTAGCAATCCTACCCATGAACAAGATTGGAGCAAACAGTGTGCCGGAGCAGCGACGGCGCACATCGCCTGCCACGGCGGCGGTTCACAGATCCCTGTGGCACCGCCTTTGCTTGGAGTATGAACAGAAGTGCGCCATGTCTCAAATCCGTGCACACCGGCTTCCATAAGCCGGCATCATGACCTTGTGAGGACCAATCCATGGGCAAGCCCAACCATGTGAATGGGCGGGGTGGGCAGGTGATTGTCCTTTTCTGCGGTGCTTTCGTGCTGCTGTGCCTGGCCTCCGCTCTGGCAACGGATGTGGGTCACCTGGTGACGTCTCGGGCGGAACTTCAGAACGCTGCCGACGCTGCGGCCCTGGCGGCTGTCTTGGAGCTATGGGATCAACGGGCCAATGGCGCCAACGAGAATGCCGCGCGCACGGTGGGTTCGGCGGAGGCGACCGCCATAGCTCAGACGAACGCCCCTGGTTGCCGGGTCGAGGTGGTGTTCGGCGATTGGGACGGGACCCAGGTCATCCCTTTGAGCGATAGTCACTCAGCCGACGGGGTCGTGGCCAGAGCCATCCGGGATCCGGCTGCGCCCGGGGGCCCGGTTGAGACGTTTTTCGCCTGCCTCGTAGGCCTGGACTCCGTGGAGGCGGCGGCCGCAGCCACAGCCAGGTTTCGCCCCAAGTGCCTCATTCCGTTCTCCATCTACGAACCGGATGTCGGAAACCCGGGAGACACGCTCACTCTTTACGACGACAACCTGGTGACGCCGGGCGTCTTCGGCCTGCTGGACTTCAATGGTGGCGAAAACGCCACGGTCGACCAGGTGGCCTGGGTGACGGACGGCTACCAGGGCCCCCTCAACATCGACCCCGTGACAGGGAATCTCGTTGTCGAGGGCAACACGGGGTGGGTGGCGGCGCTCGACGGGCCCGTGGGTGATCATATCGAGGCCGGCGACACGGTGGTGGCGTGCGTCTACAACGCCGTGTCGGGCACGGGAGCGAACACGGTTTTTGAGATCGTTGGCTTCGTCGAGCTGGTGCTCACGGACCAGGGCAAGGAGAAAATAGACGGCGAGCCCACCAAGTACATAAGCGCCCAGGTTATGGGGCAGTACGTGCCGGGCACGGGGGAAACGGTCGGCTCAATGCGGGGCTTCATGAAGCTGCAGCTCGTCCAGTGAGACGTGCGCCACAGACGAACACCTCAGGTGGCGGGCCGAGCCCGTGTCGGCGTCGCTTCGCGTCGAGCAGTGCCGGTCAGTCGCTCTGAACGACCAGCGCCGTCTCGGTACGCTCCACGCCTTCGACGCGCTGGATGCGGTTCACCACCGTGCCGGCCAGTTGCTCCAGGCTGTCCGCTTCGACCTGGCAGATCACGTCATAGAGGCCCGTCACGGCGTGGGCCGAAATGACGCCGGGGACCTGGGCAATCGACCTGCTGGCGCTCAGAGCTCTGCCCGAGCCGGCCTGGATCAACACGTAGGCCAATGTCTTGGGCATGGCCTGTCCCTCCTCCGGAGTGACGCTGCAGCATGTCCGGCATGTCACTGCCGACACGCCCCCCGTGTACTACCGCCCGCAGCGGGCGCTGTCAAGCGCTGGGCCCGGGAGGAGGAAAGGCCGGCGCCGGGGCTACTTCTTCTCCTTTCGGCGCCTTGCCTGCCCGCTGGCCTTGTGCTGTTGCTCCATCCTGTCCTGCAGTCGTTCGAGCCAGCTTCGCTTCTCCGGCTTCCGGGATGTGCCCCCGCGACGCTTCTCTTTGCGCTCGCCGTCGGCGATCGGCTTCAGCTCGATCTTGGCCGCCTTCTTGTCGATCAGCCAGCGCTCCAGCGCGCCGGCCCCCATGCTGGCCGTGAAGTAGAGGCACAGGCCGCTGGGCATGCGGTAGAACAGCAGCCCAAGGACGGCCGGCATGAACTTCATCATTTTCTGCTGCTGGCGGGCCTGTTCCGAGGCCGGTTTGGGCGTGAACCGCTGGTTCACGATCATCATCACCACCACCAGGAGCGGCAGTAGGTTGAACGCATTGCCCAGCAGCGGCAGGTAGAACGGGAAGTGGAAGAGGGTGTCAGGCCGGCTCAGGTCGTCCACCCAGAGGAAGCCGGCGTGCCGCAGCTCGATGGCGGCCCTCAGCGCCCCGAAAAGGGCGAAAAGGACCGGCATCTGCAGGAACAGCGGCCAACATCCGCTCATCGGCGAGACGCCGTACTTGCGGAACAGCTCTAGCTGTCCCTGGGTGACTTTCTGCTTGTCGTCCTTGTACCTGTTCTGCAGCTCCTGGATCATGGGTTGGAGCTTCTGCATCCTGGACATACTGAGTTGGCTCTTGCGCGTCAGCGGGTGCAGGATCGTCCTGATGATGGCCGTCAGGACGAGGATGGCGACGCCGTAGTTTGGCAGGAGCCTGTGGATGGCCTTCAGCAGCGCCAGCGCCAGCCGGCTGAGGGTCGGGAACCAACCGAACTCGACCAGGCCGGACAGCCCGGCGTCGTAGCGGTCCAGCATCTCGTCCGTCTTGGGCACGGTGATGATGCGGTAGCGCTCCGTGAGCGACCCGTCCGGCTCAAGGGCCACAGGGTCCGTATTGACGATGACTGCTGCATTCTGCCGCGCCAGGGAAGCCCTGTCCGACTCGTTCCTGACAGTTCCCAGGCCCCACCGTCCCTGGCGTGCCAGGATGTCGGTCTCCGTGATCGACTTGGAGACGATGGTGTCCACCCACCCCATGTTCTCGGGCATCAAGACGGCCGCGAAATAGTGGTTGACCACGGCGGCCCAGGCGATATTGGCGGAGCTGTCGGTCTGGGGGCCCTTCTTCAGGTCGCCCAGGGAGAACTTGGAGATGTCGTACTTGTTCGCGCCCTCTCGCTTGCCGATGCGCGTGCCGCGGTAGAGCGGCTCGATGACCTCCCGCCCTATCCCGGCGGGGCCCCGCACCGCGCAGGCGAAGTCGTACTCCATCGGGGACGCGTTGGTGAACTCCAGGGCCACGCTGTAGTGATAGTCCTCCGGCTCCACCGTCACCGTCTTCCTGATCTTGAGCGCGTGCCCGCGTTCGTCCAGCGCCACGGCCTCGAAGGCCAGCCTGGCAGGGCTCTGGTCGATCACCTCGTACATCAGGTCGGCCGTGGCGAGCTGATAGTGTTGCGCGCCGGCATCCCCGCCGCCGCGCTCGGTGAAGGTAACGCTCTGCACCGTGTCGCTGTAGGTGCCCTCCTCGAAGTCGCGCAACAGCGTCAGGGGGGGGCGCTCATCCCCTTCCGTGTAAGGCGCCTTGTAGCGCTCGTCCAGCACGGTCAGGCGTTTCAGGGCAGCGCCCCGGTTGGTCCATTCGGTGCGGATAGTGCCGTTTTCGAGCACGATCTCAACCGGTTCGGGCTCCGGCGCGGGCGGCGGCTGCGCGACGTCAGGTCGCACGGGCTCCTGCTCGGGCGCAGGGGGCGGGGCCACGCGCTCAACATGCCGTTGCGGCTCGGCAGCCCGGCGCTCGGCCGCGCGCCGTCCGTAGACGAAGTAACTGACCGTCCACCACGCGACGAGGATGACGCTGCTGACAATCAGGAACTGTATGAACGTCTGTTTATCCATTGTCGTCCGAACAGGGAAACGTGCTCAACGGAACTGCAACCGGGCACCCGCCGTCTCGCGCGACGACGGCCGGCCCGGCTGATGCTGGAACACAGCCCCCCGTAGCTCTCACCTGCCCTGCAGCAAACGTTCGGCCAGGTAGGGGTCCAGTTGCGGGATAGACCTTATCTTGCGCGCGGTCGTCTGGACGCGGTATTCCACCGGTCGGAAGACCACGCGGTTGCCGTCGAACAGGACGTACTTCGCGCGCGGGTCCCCGTCCCGGGGCTGGCCGACGCTGCCCACGTTGACGATCGTCTTCTTATTGACGAGGTGGTAGCGGTAGTTGACCTCCTGGGGCGTCAGGTAGATCATGTCCTCGGTCCAGATGCCCGGGCTGTGAGTGTGCCCGCAGAAGCAGAGCCAGTCGATCATCTCGAGTATCTCGTTCAGCTTCTCCGGGCGGTAGATGTCGCGCGGGTAGAGGTACTCGGTTATGGGTTCGCGGGGGGTGCCGTGCACGTAGAGGATGTTGCCGTCCCGGTGGGTGGTCTCCAGGCTGTCCAGGAACTCCCACCGCCGCAGGTTGCCTTCTCGGTCCTCGCCGAGGGGGTTGAGCTGCTGGCGCGTCCAGGTGATCGAGCCCTTGGCCTTGACGTTGAAGTTCGCGCCCTCCTGCTCGGTCAGGAGGGCGTGTTCGTGGTTGCCGCGCAGTGCCACGTCGAAGTCGACGGCCAGGTCGATGCACTCCTTGGGATTCGGCCCGTAGCCCACGAAGTCCCCCAGGCAGACGATCTCCGTGGCCCCCTGGTACTGCATGTCTTTCAGCACGGCCTGGAACGCTTCCAGGTTGCCGTGGATATCGGAGATGATGGCTTTCACGGCTGGCGCCTCGCCCTGCAACGGGCTCAGAACGAACGGCGTGGACCTTCAGGGAGAATGGCTCCTGGGGAGCCTGCGGACGGCCGGATGCACTGGCCCTTCGACCCGATGCCGGAACCCGAATCGTAACAGAAAAGGTCCGAGCAGTTCAACTGACGTGCCGCTCAGGCGCCTGGCCGAGGGAGACACGAATGCGGCGGCCCTCGCTGCGATCTTCTTCCACGTGGATGACCTTGCGACGGCACAGCTCCAGCAGCGCCAGGAAGACTCCGATGATCCGTTCGCGCGAGCGCTCGTGGCGGAAGAAGTCCAGGAAGTCCACGGGGCCGGCCGCAGCCCGCAGATGCTCCACCACCTCCGCCACGTAGACGCTGACGGGCACGTCGCTGCGGACGATCTGAGCCGGCCGCGCCAGGCGCGTCTGCTCAACCACCTCGGAGAAGGCCGCCATCAGGTCCCACGTGGTCAGGTCCTCCAGCAGGGCTTCCGGCGGGGCCTCCTCGATGCCGCCCGGGAGGGGGGAAGGTGGCCTGGGAAACCTCGTGTTCTGCTCCCGGGCGCGCTCACTCAGGCCCTCGGCTGTCTCCTTGATCTCCTTGTACTGGAGCAGGTGACGGACGAGCTCGGCGCCCGGGTCCTCCTCTTCCTCGTCCTCATCGTGGCTGGGGGGCAGCAGCGTGCGGCTCTTGATCTCCATCAGCGTTGCGGCAACGACGAGGAAGTCGGCCGCGACGTTCACGTCGAAGAACTCCATCGTTCGCAGCGCGGCCAGGTAGCGTTCTGTTACGCGGGAGACCTGCACCTCGAAGATGCTGACCTCCGCCTGCTTGACCAGGTAGAATAGCAGGTCCAGCGGCCCGCTGAAGACCTCCAGCTCGGCCCGGAACCCTTCCAGCGT
>CAYUDW010000016.1:1845-21453 GCA_964442595.1 uncultured candidatus Brocadiaceae bacterium | reverse complement strand
CGCCGTTCGATCAGGCCGCACAGTATGTGGATTATGGTGCCGTGGGCCTCCTGGACGCGGGGCGTCTGGTCGGCGGGCACGATGATGGCCAGGTCGCACTTCTGCGCCAGGGCGCCGCCCGTGCCGCCCGTCAGGCCGACGGTCAGCGCGCCGCGCGCCCTGGCCTCGTCGATGGCGACGTTGACGTTCTGCGAGTTCCCGCTCGTCGAGAGGCCGATGACGGCGTCGCCCTCCCGCACGAAGGCCGCCACCTGCCTGAGGAAGACCTCGTCCATTCCGAAGTCGTTGCCGATGGCAGTCAGGATGCTCGAGTCGGTGCTGAGGGCATGACAGGGCAGGGGGGGGCGCCCCTCCTGCAGAAACCGGCCGACCAGCTCGCAGGCCATGTGCTGGCTGTCGGCGGCGCTGCCACCGTTGCCCATCAGGTAGACCGAGCCGCCGGCCGCCAGCACGTCGGCCAGCCGCTCGCCGAGCTGCTCGATCAGGGGACTGAGCGCAATCAGTTCCTCGTGGACCCGGATGGTCTCACGCAGGATCGCCTCGGTCTGCTCTCTCATGGTTTCTCGCTATCTTCTCGATCAGTTCCGTGGTGGAGACGCCCTCGGCCACGGGCGCCAGTTTCACCTCGCCGCCGTGAGACCGGACGAACTCGTGGCCGACCACGCCCTCGACGGTGTAGTCGCCGCCCTTGACCAGCACATCCGGCCGCACATCCTGGATCAGGGACAGCACGCTTTCCTCCTCGAACAGCACCACGTAGTCCACGTCGGCCAGCGAGGCCAGGATGCGGCTGCGCACGTCCTCGGAGTTGATCGGCCGTCCCGGGCCTTTCAGCTTGCGGGCGGATGCGTCGCTGTTGAGCCCGACGATCAGCACGTCGCCCTGCCGCCGGGAGTACTGAAGGAGCTGCACGTGTCCGTAGTGGAGCAGGTCGAAGCAGCCGTTGGTGAACGCGATTCGCCTGCCGGCCTCGCGCAGCCCGTCGACCAGTGCTTTGACTTCGTCGCGGGTCTTGATCTTGCGCGCCGTGGGCTCGGCCTCCGCGCTCAGGGCCTCGGCCAACTGGCGGCGCGTGATGGCTCTTGCACCGTGGTAGCCGACCTCCAGGCCGGCGGCGAAGTTGGCCAGGTTGACTGCCGTGGCATAGTCCGCGCCGCAGGTACGCCCGAAGACGAACGCCGCCGTCACCATGTCGCCGGCGCCCGTTATGTCGGCCACGTCGCGGGCGCGCGTGGTCATGTGCCTGTCCTGACCGTCGGCCGTAGCGAAGTAGATCCCATCCCGGTCCAGCTTGATGACCACGCCTTCCAGTTCCAGGCGATCGAGCAACGTGTGTGCGGCGCGGCGGTAGTCTTCCTCGCCGCGCAAGGCGACGCCGGTCGCCATCTGCGCCTCGAACCGGTTGGGCAGGATGCACGTCGCACCGGCGTAGGGCGAGTAGTCCTCGGTGAGTTCCGGGTCGACAATGAGGGGCTTGCCTTGCTTTCTGGCTTCCTGCACCAGGTGTGTGATGAGCTCGGCGTCGAGCAGGCCCTTGCCCATGTCCTGAAGGACTACCATATCCGCTGGCCCGATGGCCTGCAAGGCGGCGGACCGGACGCGCCGTGACTCCTCGGCGGAAGGGGCGTCCGTTACTTCCTCATCCACTCGCACGATCTGCTGCATGGCGCGCCCGGCGGACTGGACGTAGCCGAGGTAGCGCGTCTTGGTCGCCGTGGGACGCTCCCGGGACGCGACCAGGCCCGCGTCGTCCAGTCCGGCGTCGGCCATCCGGGCCCGCGCCTGCTCCCCGGCGGGGTCGGAGCCCACCAGCCCCACCAGTTGCACCTGCGCCCCGAGCGCCTGGAGCATGGCGGCGAGATTGCCGGCGCCGCCGATGTGCTGCTCCCGCCGCTCCACGCGCAGGACGGGTATCGGACCTTCCTGCGAGATGCGGGACACGTCGCCCCAGACGTAGACGTCCAGCATGACGTCGCCGATGACGCAGACCCGGGGCCGTCCGGCCGCGTCGAGGAGCTGGCTGGCTTCGTCGAGCATTTGTCCTTTCCGGGGCGGATGGCTCGCCCTTCAGCGTGCCAGCGAATCCTGGACTTCCCGAAGCTTTTGCGCGCTGCGACGGAGCTGTTCGGCCTCGTCTTCCGAAAGCTCGGGCTCAAGCTGTCGCACGATACCTTCGCGCGCCACCACGCAGGGGATGCTCATGCACACGTCCTCTATGCCCAGGCAGCCGTCGACGAGCGTGGAGACGGTCAAGACGCTGTGTTCGTCCCGCACCACGGCCCCGACGATCCGCACGAGGGCCTGCGCGATGCCGTAGTTGGTGTATCCCTTCGCCTCGATCAGGTGGTAGGCGGAGTCGCGCACTTGCTCGGCGACGCGTTCTCTCTCTTCGGTTGCATCGCATCTGCCGCACAGCTCACAGAACTGCGCCAGCCTGACCCCGCCGACGTTGGTCATGCTCCAGGCGGCCACCTCGCTGTCGCCGTGCTCGCCCAGGACGTAGGCGTGCACGTTCCGGGCGTCCACCTGGCAGTGATGGCTCAACAGGTAGCGGAGCCTGGCGCTGTCCAGCACCGTGCCCGACCCCAGCACCTGCTGCCAGGGCAGGCCGGTATGCCTGACGGCATCGTAGGTGAGCACGTCCACCGGGTTGCTCACCATGACGATGATGGCGTCCGGGTTCTGCTCGATCACCTGGTCGAGGATGGCGCGGCATATGCGGCTGTTGCGTGTGATGAGATCGAGCCGCGACTCCCCGGCCTTCTGGGCCGAGCCCGCGCAGATGACAACGATGGTGGCGTCCGCGCAGTCGGCATAGCCGCCCGCGCGGATGCTTACGGGGGGGGCGAAGAAGAGGCCGTGGTTCAGGTCCATGACCTCAGCCTCGGCACGCTCCTCATCCTTGTCGATCAGAACGATCTGCTCGGCCAGGCCGCTGTTCATCAGCGTGTAGGCGAACGTGGAGCCCACGGCGCCGGCGCCGACGATGACGACCTTCGTTTCGTGTCTGCCTGTGGCGGTCAAAGACCGTCTCCGCGCCAGAGGACTCCCGACAGTTGAATATAGGGAAAAGGCGGAGGCGAAGTCAATCACGGGCGGCGCGCGTGGCCGTGTGCCGCTTCCCTCCGTGCAGCCCCGGCGCGGGCAGACGGGCTTCCACTTGAACGGCTGCGGTGCTTCCCGTAAAGTCGTGTCGGATAAGGTCTTCAGTGTGTTCCGTCTTCCCGCCTCAGGGATTCTCGTTCGGATGGCTTCTCAGGCTGCGCCCGATCTGGTCGAGCAGTTGGACAGCTTCGACGCCGAGGAGCGTCGCCAGGCGCTGGAGCGTCTGGCCGAGCTGTCCGCCCGGGGCCCGTCTGCTTCGAAACGTGCTGAGGTGAACCTGCACTACCACACGTTCCTGTCTTACAACGCCTACGGTTACTCGCCGTCGCGCATCGCGTGGGAGGCCCGCCGCTACGGCCTGGAGGTGGCCGGGATCGTGGACTTCGACGTGCTGGACGGCCTGGAGGAGTTCCTTGGGGCCGGCCGGCTGCTGGGGCTCAAGACCGCGGTGGGCTTCGAGACCAGGGTGTTCGTCAAGGAGTACAGCGACAAGGTGACGAACTCCCCGCACGAGCCCGGCGTGGCGTACTTCATCACCACGGGCTTCACCTCCCGGCCCGAGCCCGGCACGCCGGAGGGCGAGACGCTGGCCGCGATGCGCGACTGCGCCCAGCGTCGGAACCGGAAGATGCTGGACAGTGTGAATGAGCACCTGGACCCGGCCGCGGTGGACTACGAGAGGGAGGTCCTGCCTTTGACGCCCGCCGGCAACGCCACCGAGAGGCACATGCTGGTGGCCTATGAGCGGCGGGCGCGCGAACTGTTCCCCGACGAGGCGGAGCTCGCCCGGTTCTGGAGCCGGAAGCTCGATGAGCCCGAGCAGGACGTGCGCGGACTGCTCCAGGACGTCGTCGCGCTGAAGAGCCTGATCCGGGCCAGGCTGATGAAGTACGGCGGCGTCGGCTACGCCGCGCCCGAGGAGGGCAGCTTCCCGACCCTCGACGACGTGCTCGCCATGACCCTGAGCTGCGGCGCCGTGCCGAGCGGCGGATGGCTGGACGGCACCAACGACGGGGAGGAGGACCCGGTCTGGCTCTTCGGGCTGTGGCGAGAGAAGGGGATACCGACGGTGACGATCATCCCGGACCGGAACTGGAACGTGGAGAACGCCGACGAGAAGGCGCTGAAGGTCCAGAAGCTCCACGAAGCCGTTGAGGCAGCCGTGCAATTGCACATGCCGATCCTCGTCGGCACGGAGATGAACGCGTACGGACAGAAGTTCGTGGATACGTTTTCCGCGCCGGAGCTGGCGCCATACCGCCAGGTGTTCCTGGACGGGGCGCACTTCGCCTGGGGCCATACGTTGCTGAAGGCCACGGCCGACGTCGGCTGCACCGGCCCCTGGGCGGAGGCGCGGTTTGGCGGCGACGCCGTGCGGCGCAATGAGTTCTTTCAGCAGGTCGGGCGCTGTCCTTATCCGGACGAGGGCGCCCTGCGCAGGCTGACCGACCTGGGCTCCCAGGCGGCGCCTGAGGACTTCCTTCGCGTGCTGGAGAGATAGATGCGAGCGCCGTGTCGGGCGTTGCGCTTGCGAGGCGGGCAGAGGTGTGCGCGTGCCTCGCTCCTTGAGTCCCATTGAACCTTTGCGGCCAGGTCCCGCACTAAGCGAACGAGGAGATCCTCTACCAGCTTCGCTTAGCTGCGCCCTTTCGGCCTCCCGGCGAGAGAGAGCCAACCTTGCTGTCCAGCTTCTGGGCTATCACCAAGAACTCGTTCATCGAGGTCATCCGCCAGCCCATCTACGGCATTCTGCTGCTGGTCGGGATGGCCCTCATCGCCTTCTCGCCGGCCATCACCATGTTCGGCATGATGTCCGACGACAGCCTGATGGTGGACATGGGGCTGGCCACCATTCTGTTGCTGGGCGTGTTCATGTCCGTGTTCGGCGCCACGCAGATCATCAACCGTGAGATCGAGAGCCAGACCGTGGGCGCCATCATCAGCAAACCTGTGGGCCGGGTGCTGTTCGTGATCGGGAAGTTCGCCGCCATCACCCTGGCCGTCGCCCTGAGCAGCTACATGTTGATCCTGACCTTGCTCATGACGCTCAGGATGGGGGTGCCCTCCACCGCTTCGTGGCGGCTGGATTACCCGACGCTGCTGGCGGAGCTGGGTCCGCTGTTGTTGGCACTCGGGATCGGGATGTACTGCAACTACTTCTACCACTGGAACTTCTGTTCCACGGCGATAGTGGTGGCCTTCCCCCTCTACACGCTGGCGTTCGGGCTGCTGCTGCTGATCAACCACGGCTGGCAGTTCGAGCTCATACCGGCGGTGTTCGCCGAGCGCCAATGCTGGCAGGTGGTGCGTGCGGGCTTGCTGGTCTTCATGGGCGTATGGGTGCTCAGCTCGGTGGCGCTGGCGCTTTCGACGCGGCTAAACGTCGTGGTCAACGCGGCGTTCTGCTTCGTGTTGTTCTTCGTTGGGATGATCACGCAGTTTCTGTTCGGCCGGTTCGCGGACGAGTCTGTGCTGGCCTGGATTGCGCTTCGCATCGTGCCCAGCCTCCACGTGTTTTGGGTCGGCGACCAGCTTATGACGGATGTGCCCTACATACCGATGCGTTACGTCGGCCTGTCCGCACTGTACGCCGCGGGCTTCTGCGCGGCCATGGTCATGTTTGCGGCATTCCTGTTCGAGCGTCGGGAAGTGACATAGCCGAAGGCCTCAGGACCCTCTGGGAGAGATTCTGCAGATGGCAAGTCCCAAGAAACTCGAGTTGACGGCCCTCTTCGGCCTGGTGCTCCAGGGGGCGTTCCTTCTGACGTGCCTGGCCCTGGGGGCGAAGAGCGGCAGTCAGGCCGTGTCTGCCGAGTTCTGGTACGTGCTGCCGGGCCTGCTCGTCTGGTTCCTGGTACTCATTCACGGGCGTCAGCGGCGACTGGCCCGCGAGGAGCAGGAGGAACGAGAGCGACTCAAGGACACGCGCCTGAGCGACGAGCTGTTCGAGGAAACCGAACTGGACACCATGCGGGCCAGCAGCGGACTGCTGATCTTCGAGCGATACCTTGTCCCGTTCTTCAGCGTCCTCCTCAGCGCCGTGCTGCTCTTCTTCGCCTACCGCGTGGTCTCCTGGGCCGAGACCGTCGAGGAGGTGGTGGTCAAGGAGCCGGCGGCCGTGGCGGTGGGCATGGTCTTCATTGCCTTCGCGGGCTTCCTGATAGGGAAGTACGCCGCCGGCATGGCGCAGACCCGGCAGTTCCGCCTGCTGCGGGCCGCCGGCGGCTACGCCCTCGGCAACGTGATTGCGGCAGTGCTCATCGCCATCGCCATGGCCATGTACTACTTCGGTGTGACGTGGGGGGAGACGGCCGTAGCCTACATCATCCCCCTGATCATGGCCCTGGTGGGTGTCGAGATACTGCTGAACCTGCTGCTGGACATCTACAGGCCGCGCGCTGTGGGGCAGGAGACCAGGCCCCCTTACGACAGCCGCCTGCTCGGCCTCTTCGCCGAGCCGGAGGGCGTGCTGCGAACCGTGGCCACCACGCTGGACTACCAGTTCGGGTTCAAGGTCTCCGAGACCTGGTTCTATCGCTTCATGGCGCGGGCCATTCTGCCCCTGTTGCTGATCCAGTTGGTCAGCCTGTGGCTGCTGACCACCATTGTGGTGGTGGAGGGGGACGAGATCGCCTTCATTGAGCGCTTCGGCAGGCCATACGTCAGCGAGGAGGACGCCGCCCGGGGGCTTAACGCGACGGTCTTCAAGCCCGGCTTCTACCTGAAGGCGCCGTGGCCTTTCTCCCTGACCCGTCACGTGCCGGCTTACCGAATCCACAGCCTGGAGCTGGGCAAGATCCACGAGCCGCAAAGATACGCCAAGCTGCTGCCGACGATGAAGGATCCGGACGTGATTCTGTGGCATGAGACCCACATCGATTCGAGTGAGGGATTCGAGGCCAACTTCCTGGTGCCGAGCGTCTCGGCGCTTGACGAAGGGAGCCCGGCCCAGCCGCAGGCGGAGGGAGCCGAGCAAGCGGCGGACGACCAGGAGGCGTCGGAGGGCGCGAGCGATCAGGGCCCGGAGGTCAACCTGGCCCGGCTTCAGACGCACGTCCACTACCGCGTCAAGAGGAAGCCGAACGGAGACATCGACGAGAACTCGGCCTTCACCTACTACTACCGGCAATCCGACATCCGGGAGCACGTGGAGAAGCTGGGCTACCGCGCCATCTGCCGGGTCGCCGCCAGCCAGGACTTCCTCAAGTGGGTGGCCGAGGAGCGACGGCAGGCCGCCGACCGGCTGAAGAGGATGCTCGACGAGGCGGTCGAGGCGGCGAACCTGGGGCTGGAGATAGTCTTCGTTGGCACGCCTGTGGTGCATCCCCCGCCGGAAACCGCCCGTGCCTACTCGGACGTGATGACGGCTTTGGAGAATAGGGAGTCCCTGAAGCATGAGGGCGAGCTGGAAGCCGTCCAGATGGTCGAGGACGCCCGCGCCCGCCGGGCCAAGGAGGTCAACGCGGCGGAAGGCTACGCCGTCCAGCAGACCGAGAACGCCCGGGCCGGCGCGCAGGAGTTCCTGAGCAGGCTGAGCGCCTACCGGATCGCCCCGCTTGTCTACATGTATCGGAACTACTTCGAGGCCATCGAGAAGGCGTTTCCCGGGCACTTCCTTTACCTGGTCCCGATCGCTCCCAGCGAGGTGCAGATCATCGATCTCCAGGAGAAACTGCGTCCCCAGTTGCTCGAGTTCGAAGAATAGCGGAGGAAGCCTGAAATGCGAGAGAAATGGCTGAGCGTGGCAGCCGTCGGACTGGTCGCCCTGATTCTGCTGATGTACATGGTCGTCTACACCGTTCGGGTGGATAACGTTGCCGTGCACCGCCGCTTCGGCAAGGTGGTGCGCGTCGTCAGGCCGACGTTGGGCGTGGGAGGCGATCAGCAACCGGCGCGGCCCCCCGTGGAGGAAGGCGTCAAGGTCTATGACAAGGCCGGCTTTTTCTGGAAGCTGCCCTGGCCTTTTGACAGGGTCCAGCATTACGACCAGCGCATCCGCGTGGTGGACAGCCCGCTGGCGCAGACCCAGTTGCCCGACGGGAACCAGCTCATCCCCCGGGTTTACGCTTCCTGGCGCATAACCGACCCCGTGGCCTTCGAAGAGAGCCTGTCCGGGGACGAGCAGACGGCCGAGCAGAACCTGAAGCAGATCATCAGTGACCAGACGGGAGGGTTGTTCGGCACGTACACCCTGGACGACGTGGTCAACACCGATCCGACGCAGCTGAAGTTCGACGAGATAGAGCAGAAGCTGCTGGCCGGAGTAAGGGATCGATTGGCCAGTTCACAGGATGCCTACGGCATCGAGGTCTGTTCGCTGGGCATAACGTGGCTGGCGCTGCCGGACGACGCCACCGGAGCCGTCTTCGGCCGCATGGAGAAGGAACGCCACACGCAGGCCGAAACGCTGCGCTCCGAAGGCACCAGGATCAAGCAGACCAGAATAGCCGAGGCCCGGGCCGAGAGGGAGAAGATCCTGGCTGAGGCCGAGGCCAAGGCAAAGGAGATGAGGTCCACCGCCGAGGCCGAGGCCGCCCGATACTACGAGACCTTCGCCAAGGACGAGGACCTGGCCATCTTCCTGCGCAGGCTCGACGCGTTCGCGGAGATCGCCCGGGCGGCGCTTGAGAAGGGCCAGCCCCTCACCATTCTGCTCAGCACGAAGACGGAGCCCTTCGGGATTCTGGAGAAGGGACCGCTCGAGGCCTCCGCGCAGGGCGAGGGCCCCCCGGAGTTGCCCGCTCTGGGAGAACTGCAGGGCACGCCTTCGGCAGTTGAATCGCGGGAGGACTAAGGATGTCCGAAAACGAACAGGACATAAACCAGAGCCCCGAGCAAGCGGAGCCCTCGCAGCCGGAGCCAGCGAGTCCCGGAACCGGGGACGCCGGCAGCGAGGCCCTCGCCGGCGCTCTGAAGGTCAGCTTCACCTTCCTTAAGCTGGCCATGGCGGCGCTGGTCCTCTTCTACGTCTTGCGCGGCATCTTCTACGTGGATCCGCAGGAGGTGAAGTTCAAGCTGCGCTTCGGCCGCGTCGTGCAGGCGAAGGGAGAATGGGTCCTGCGACCGGCCACCGGCCTGTATTTCCGGTGGCCGTTCTTCGAGGAGGTCGTGCCCGTCCCCACCAGCGAACAGGGGCTGAACCTGGGCGGCGCCTTCTGGACCGATTGGTCCCACGACGAGATGCCCGGCCAGCAGAAGCGAACGCTGGACGTGCGCACCGACGGTTTCCTGCTGACGGGCGACAAGAACATCGTCCACATGAGACTGCTGGCCCGCTACCAGGCGCGGAGCGATCCCCGAGGGGCCGTCTCCTATGCTTTCGGAGTCGAGGGCCCCGAGGGCAAGGCCCCCGAGCCCATACTCGATCGCATGCTGCGAGCGGCCACCACCAAAGTCGTCGGCAGCATGGAGGTCATGGACGTCATCAACCGCACGAATCTGTTCAGCCGCATCGAGAGCGACGTTCGCAGACGCCTCGATGAGTTCGAGCGCAACTCCGGCGTGCCCCTGGGCATTGACCTCGTCCGCGTCGAGCCCATCGAAACTGAGAAGGTGAAGAACCCTACCGAGCCGAAGACCGTGAGCGCGGCGTTCTACAGGGCTCAGAACGCCAGGAGCGAAAGGGACCTGCTGGTGCAGGAGGGCAATACCGAAGCCACCAGGATCATTGACCGGGCGAAATCGGCGGCCGCCGAGGTCGAGGCCGCCGCGATGGGCGACGCCGTGCGCCTGGTCCGTTCGGCCGAGGCCGACGCCCGGGCCGTCGAAAGACTGCTGCCTATCTACAGGCTCTCGCAGCCCATCGCCAACATCCTCCGGGACCGTTTCTATCAGCGCACGATCGAGGAGGTCATGACCAGGGCGCCGGGCGCGTTCGTCCTGCATACGCCCGAGGAGGGCAGCGACACGGAACTGCGGCTCATGCTCGGACGCAGACCCATCACTCAGACCACAGAAGGCGAGGAGGGCAGCCAGTGACCGCCACCCCCTCAGTCCACGAAGCAGCCGGCCGACACGCACCACACCACGGGCAGGGCAGCCACGGGGCGGCGGCCTTGAGCCACGCCGACCACGAGCACGTGGGGACGATTCAGACCCGCCTGATCGTCACGTTCATCGGCGGCGTGCTCATACTGAACGCCTACGTCGCGGAGTACATCCTGTTCCCGGACGACCCCGTCGTCGGGTCCATCAGTGCCCTGATCGGCGCGCTCATCCTCGCCACGCCGATCGTGATAGGCGCCTTCGGGGAAATGAAGCGGGGCCGCATGCACATGTCCGTCCTGGTGGCCCTGGCCGTGCTGGGAGCTTTTGCCCTGCCGGAGACGACGGGAGCCGGCGGCTACAAGGTGGCCGGCATCATCGCCTTCTTCATGCTGATGGCCAGCCTGATCGAGCAGCAGACGGCGGCCGGCGCGCGGGAGGCCGTCGAGAGGCTCATGACGCTCACCCCGCTCACGGCCCTGCTTGTCTCGGGCGAAACGGTGCCCGTGACCGAGCTGAAGCCGGGGGACAGGGTCCGCGTGCGTCCGGGCGACCGCGTGCCGGCCGACGGGCGCATCGCCACCGGCGATACGACCATCGACGAGAAGACCATCACGGGCGAGTCCGTGCCGGCCGACAAGCTGCAGGGAGACGAAGTCTTCGCGGGGACGACGAACCTGACCGGCGCCGTCGAGATCGAGGTGACGCGCGTGGGCGAGGAGACCACCCTCGGCAAGGTCAAGAGGCTGATCCTGGACGCCGAGAGCACCAAGACCCCCATCATGCAGATGATCGACCGCTACGCGGAGTGGTACACCCCGGTGGTGCTGATGATCGCCGCCATCGTCTGGGTGTTCACGAACGAATGGGAGCGGGTCATCACGGTGCTGGTCGTCTGCTGTCCTTGCGCTTTCGTGCTGGCCACGCCCACGGCGATGGTGGCGGGGCTGTCGGCGGCCGCGCGTCTGGGAATACTCATCAAGCAGGCCGCGCATCTGGAAGCGGCGGGTGAAATCACGGCCGTGGTGTTCGACAAGACGGGCACGCTGACCACAGGCGAGCTGACGGTCACGCGGATGATGCCCCTGGGAGGCGTGGAGGGCGCGGAGTTGCTGCTGGCGGCCGCCAGCGTGGAACAGCATTCGCGCCATCCCGTGGCCCTGGCCGTCGCCAAAGTGGCGGAGCGGGCGAGGGTCCCCCTCCAGGAAGTTACCGCCTTCCGGGAGACTCCCGGCAGAGGCGTGGCAGGGACGGTCGGCGGCGAGAGTGTCATCGTGGGCAGGGAGACATTCCTGCAAGACAGCGGCATCGACGTTTCGGCCGCTCACGCAGACAGGCGCCGCGAGGACGCCGAAGCCATGAGCCTCCTCTACGTGGCTCGAGGCGGGAAGTGCATCGGGTGGATCGGGCTGGAGGACAGGGCCCGCCCCGAGGCCAAACAGGCCACCGAGGACCTGAACCTGCTGGGCGTCAGGCGCCTCTCCATGCTGACCGGCGACCGCTGGAGCGTGGCCAGGAAAGTGGCCGGCGAGCTTGGGTGCACGGACGTGCAGGGCGAGTGCCTGCCGGAGCAGAAGCTGCGCCTGGTGCAGATGCTGCGGGAGGAAGGGCACAGGGTGGCGGTCGTCGGCGACGGCGTCAACGATGCGCCCGCTCTGACGGCGGGCGACCTGGGCATCGCCATGGGCGCAGCGGGCAGCGACGTGGCGATCGACAGCGCGTCCATAGCCCTGATGAGCGACGACCTGGGGCGGCTGCCGTTCCTGATCCAGCTCTCCCGTCGGCTTCGCAGAGTGATCCTGCAGAACCTGCTGTTCGGGGCGATCTTCGTGGTTGGCGGCATGCTGCTGGGCAGCATGGGCTACCTGAGCGCCATCCTCGCTGCCCTGTTGCATAACGTCAGTTCTTTCATCGTCATCTTCAACAGCGCCAGGCTCGTGCGCTTCGGGGAGAACCTGTCGCCCTATTCCGGCACCGTGGCGGACCGAAGCAAGCCCACGCCCGTCGCCACCTGAAGGGACCCTGAGCCATGTCCGCAACCGATGGCAACGTTCTGGAAGTCATCCAGTTGACCAAGACCTTCCGCGACTTCTGGGGCCGGGAGAGCGTCAAGGCCGTGGACGGCCTGAGCTTCGACGTCAGGCGCGGGGAAGTGTTCGGCCTGCTGGGCCCGAACGGGTCGGGCAAGACGACCACGGTGCGGATAGCGCTTGGCCTTCTTTTCCCGACCAGCGGCGCCGTGCGCATCTTCGGCAGGAGCCCGCGCAACATCGAGGTCAAGAAGCGGATCGGCTACATGCCTGAGGAGTCGCACCTTTACTCGTACCTGAATGCGCAGGAGACGCTGGACTTCTTCGGCCGGCTCTTCCGGCTTTCGGGCGCCGAGAGGCGCGCGCGCGTGGATGCCCTCATAGACATGGTCGGCCTGCGCAGGGCGCGTCGACGGCCCATCGGCCAGTACTCCAAAGGGATGGCCAGGCGGATCGGTCTGGCCCAGGCCCTCATCAACGACCCCGACCTGTTGATCCTGGATGAGCCCACCACCGGCCTCGACCCGGTCGGCGCGCGGGAGATGAAGGACCTCATCCTGACACTCCGCGAAAGGGGCAAGACGGTCTTTCTGTGCAGCCACCTTCTGGCCGACGTGGAGGAGATCTGCGACCGCATCTGCATCCTCTACGGCGGCAAGGGCAGGGCGCTGGGGGCCGTGGGCGAACTGCTGGCCGCCCGGGACTTCACGCAGATCCGCGCACCCCACCTCCAGGAAGATACCGTGCGCCGCCTGGTGGACCTTATCGAGCAGACGACCGGCTCGAAGAATGAAGTTGAGGTTACGACGCCAACAAGGCGGCTTGAGGACTACTTCCTTGACGTGGTCGAGGACGCCAGGCGGGACAGGTTGACCACGGCGGGCGCCGAACGCGGCACGGCCGCTGCGGACTTCCTCAAGAGGATTGCGGAGCCCGAGGGCGAAGTTCTGCTCGAGGAACTTGTGCAGGCGAGCAAGGCTGGCGAGAAAGCGACCGATGGACAGGCCCGCAAGCCGGCAACCGCGATGCCCGTGGGACGGGACGAAGCCGTCATTGAGGAGCTTGTCCGCAAGAGCGCTGAAGACGAACGGGAAAAAGCACCCCCCAAGGAGGCGGCGGCGGCCGTCCCGCCGCAGGCTTCCGTCAGGAAGGACGTCATTGACGAACTGGTAACCGAGGCCAAGACGGACGAAAAAGCCGATGAGGACGAAGCTTCTTAATCTGTGGCGATGGTTCATCCATCGGCGGCCCGAGATCCTGCTGGCCCTATTCCTGCTGGGCCTGGTTCCACTGGCCGCGTTCCTGGTGCAGGAGGCACTGGCGCTGGTCCAGAGGGTGTGGAATCACCCGAAGGGCTTTCTCATGGTCATCCGGAACGATCCGTGGCCGGCGCTGGCCGTGCTGACCTGTGCCGTGGGCACGGCTGCCCTGGTCTTCGTGCTATGGCGCAACTGGGGCTTCATCTGGGCCGTCGCCCGGAAGATGATCGTCGAAGCGTTGCATCGGAAGGTCGTCTTGATCCTGCTGGTCTTCTTCGGGGTGCTGACCCTTTCGCTGCCGTTCCTGCTCAAGACGGAAGGAAGCGTTAAGAGCCAAGTCCAGATCATGCTCCTGTACTCGCTGGCCCTGGCTCTGCTGCTGCTGTCCCTTGTGGCCATCTTCGTGTCAGCGGCAAGCATATGTTCGGAAGTCGAGCACAAGCAGGTGCAGGTCACGGACACGAAGCCGTTGCGGCGCTGGCAGTTCCTGGTCGGCAAGTGGCTGGGAGCCGTGATCATGTGCGCGGCGGCTCTCTTCGTCATGACGGGCGCTGCGTACGTGCTGGTTTGGTACACCGTTCGTCCGCCGGACTTCGCCCGCATGACGCCCAGAGAGCTCGAAAAGGCCATGGCAGACTACGACGCTGTCTTCACGGAGGTGCTGACGGCCCGCCGTTCCGTCAAGGCCATCGAGCCCCCCGGGGTTGACGAAGAGGCCGAGAAGGCGGTGGCGGAGCTGAAAGCCCAAGGAACCTGGCCGAATAAGCCCACGCAAAGGATCTGGGCGATCGAGCAACTGCGCAAGCAGGTCCTGGCCAGAAGGCTCAACGTCGAGCCCGGCGGCTCGCTCGGGTGGATCGTGCCTGGTCTGAAGCCCGGCCAGGAAGGCGAGCTGCAGGTGCGGTTCAGGGGCTATGCCAGCGGACTGGAGCGAAGATTGCTCGGAAGGTGGGTCGTCTACGAGCGGAAGCCGCCCGGTGCAGACGGCGCGGAGGGCGATGATCGGCCCCGCATGGTTCCCGCCGGGGTTTCCCTGCCCCCAACGGGGGGGTGGTCCAGCGATCTCAAGCAACAGTTCTCGGTCCCGGCCGAGCACGTCAGCGATGACGGTGCGCTCTATTTGGCGTACGAGAATCGTAGTCCCCGCGCTTCCGTCGTGTTCGACGGCGACCTGATGCTGGAAGTGTTGCAGGAGGAGAAAACGTTCTTCCCCAACTACTACCGTACCCTGGTTGTCGTATTCTGCCACGTCGCTCTGCTGGCGGCGCTGGGACTGATGGCGGGCTCTGTGTTTTCCTTTCCCGTAGCCAGCCTGACGGTGATGTTCTTCTTCTTCGTCGGACTGATAGGGCCCTGGCTGGTCCAGTTCACAGAGCCGGCCAAGCTCGCCGAATTCCCCCTGATGGTTGACATCGTTCACACGATCGTGCGCAATTCGATGAGGGTTTTTCTGGCCGTGATGCCGCACTTCGGCGCCTTCAATCCCTTGGGCGACCTTACGGACGGAAAGCTGGTGCCCTGGCGCACCGTATTCGGGGCCGGCGCCATCATGTTCTACCTCAAAGGCGGCTTCGCCCTGTTGATCGGGATTTACTTCTACTCCCGCAGGGAGCTGGCTCGCGTTATCGTCTGAACGAGAGGCAACGGGACGGAATGCATACCAAGGGCAAACGGCTGCTGCTGTTGAGCCTCGGGCTGGTGCTGCTCTTGTCTTCCAGCCTGGCTCTGAGCCCGCTTCAGCGCATGCGCAACGAGTACGACCTTAGCAGCGCTCCCGTGACCGGCCTGACGCCGGAATTGGCGCTGGCCACGCAGGTTCTGGGCTGGGGGCGGGGCCTGATCATCGACGTGATCTGGATCCGGATGGAGACGCTCAAGAGCCAGGACCGCTACTTCGAGCTCGTTCAGCTTGCCGACTGGGCCTGCAAACTGGCTCCTCACTTTCCCCACGTATGGGCTTTCAACGCCTGGAACCTCGCCTACAACGTCAGTTGTCGCGTCGAGTACCTGCCGGACAGGTGGGCCTGGGTGCAGAAGGGAATCGAGCTGCTGCGGGACGAAGCGATTCCGCTGAACCCGAACTCGCCCATGCTCTATGACAGGCTGGCCTGGATCATCGGCCACAAGATCGGCGAGCAGGACGACAACGCCCACTTCTTCTACAAGCAGACGTTCGGCCTCTACATGCATGAGATCCTGGGCGGAGAGGGAGACGGGGAGACGCTGCGCGAGCTGGCCGATGCGCCCCGCACGTTGGAAGAGGCGCTGGCCGATCCGGACGCCAATCGCCTGTGGAACGAATGCCTGGCGGAGGGATTCGACATCGCGGAGGGCTTCTTCGATTCCTACGTCGGCCGGCCTTCGGTGACGCCCCGCGCCGTGGCGATACTGAACCGGCCGGAGAACGCCGGCGCGCTGCACAAGATCGGGCTCTACGCGCGCGCCAAGAGGCTGCGGGAGGAATGCAAGCTCGAGCCGGAGCGGATGCTGGCGCTGCGCGAGAAGTACGGGCCCTTCGATTGGCGAGTGCCCTTCCCCCACGCCATTTACTGGGCTACGGTGGGCCTGGAAGTGCTGGACGGCCTGGAGAAACGGACGGAGCACACACTGGAGGAGTTTGACCTGCCCACGCCTGAGCCCGATCCGGGCCTCGGCGGCCTCGCCGATGACGAAACGCTCTACGAGTATCAACGCGTCTCGCTGAAGCGCAGGATCTATTCCTCCATGCAGGGCCTGGTGCTGCATGGCCGGTTGCTCTACGATCCAAAGGGCAGGCTGGTGCTGGCCATGGGGCCGGACTACCGCTTCGCGGACGCCGCGCTGCCCCTCTACGATGAGATCATCGAAGCGCACGGCACCCGCTACAAGCTCGGCACAAGTGCGGGGCTCCAGAGCTTCCTGTCCCGCGGCGTTATGGAGTTCGCCTTCATGGGCAACACCGAGAAGTCCATGGAGTATTTTGAGCGCCTGCGGGAGGAGTTCCCCAATGCGGTGAAGGGCCGGTCCTATGACGAGTACCGGCAGTTCGTGCTCGCGCACGACCAGCTGGACATGACCACCAGCCAGTTTCGGCGCCTCATCGCAGGCAGGCTCATACACTTCTATGTCGCCATGGCCTGTAACGACGACGAAAAGGCGTGGACGGTTGAGGAGGATGTGAAGCAGCGGGTCGAGAAATGGAATGAGGACGCCGAGCAGAACCTGCGCGGCCAGGTCAGGTACAAGCAGATCAAGGATGGCATCCTGCTCGACATTCTGGGGGGCTACTACCGGCTCCCGAAGGAGCAGGCTGTTAACCTGGCGGCCCGCCTCAAGGAGCAAGACCCAACTCGGTATGAGTGGGTCCGGCAGACGCTCCAGAAGGACGGCAAGGCCCTGCCCGAGCCGGAGGAAGTGGAGGACAAGTGGCAGGTGGAGACGTACTGAGGCGGGATGGCTGCAGGCTACCTCGGCCGTGCGGCGGAGTTGCCTTCGCGCTGCAGAATCAGGTCGGCCGCCTCTCTCAGGTCGCGCGCCCTCAGGTTCGCCCGGGGCGAGGTGCCTCCTCCGATCAGGATCGTCGAACAGCCTGCGCGTTCTCCGGCCTCCACGTCGCGCTCCGAGTCCCCCACGACGTAGGAGCGCTCTAGGTCGACGTTCCGGTCCCGCGCCGCCCGCAGCAGCATCCCCGGTTCTGGCTTGCGGCAGTCGCACTTCCGCGCGTACTGCTCGACCGTCCCCCCGGGCAGGTGGGGGCAGTAGTAGAAGCCGTCCAGGGCGGCCCCTTCGGCCTCGAGCCGACGTTCCACCTCGCGCTGCATCTCCAGGAGGGCCGGCTCCGTCAGCCAGCCGCGCGCCACGGCGCTCTGGTTCGTCACGACCAGCAGGAGGAAGCCGGCTTCCCTGAGCAACTTGAGGGCTTCGGGGGCGCCGGGCAGCAGGCACACGTCCTCTGTGCGTTTCAGGTAGCCCACGTCCCTGACGATGGTGCCGTCGCGGTCCAGAAAGACGGCCCGTCTCTTCGGTTCCGTCACACCAGCCCCTTCCTCTTCCTCAGCGCCCACTCGGTCACGAGGCAGGCGGCGAACAGGGCGAACAGCGGCCAGGAATCCCAGATGTCCCTTCGTCGTCGCGTGGTCAGCTTCAGGGGAGCCCCCCGCCTTTCCAGTTCCTCGAAGAGCTCGCCGGCTTGCAGGTAGCCATAGTACTTCCCGCCGGATTCTTCGGTAACGGCCGAGATCCTGCGCAGCAGCTTCAGGTCGGCCACGGGGTCCTCCAGCTCGATGTCCACGCTGTGGGCCTGGAAGTGGCTCTTGTCCTGTCCCAGAAAGCGTCCGTCCCGTTCGGCTTCAGCGACGACGGTGTACTCCCCGCTGAATGGGGGCGAGAACTCGGCCACGTAAGCGCCCTCCTGGCGGGAGAAGGTGTAGGAGACATCCTGGGTCTTGTCCGCCGGATCCGTGATGCGCAGGGCGAGCTGGGCGTCGCGAATGGGCTCGTCTTCCTGGCCGACCAGGTGGACGGCTATCTTCAGCTTCTCGTCCATCAGCAGTTGCTGCTTGTTCAGTTCGACCCAGAGGTGCCCCTGGGGCCTGTCCTCGCGGCCCGCCGCCCAGAGCACCAGTTGCCGCCAGAAGCGGCGGTGATAGTCCTGGGTGTTCTGCTCCGTGAAGAACCACCGGAACGTTGTGTCCGCCATGAGGCATGCCACGCGGCCCCGCCCCGATCTGTGCACGACGAGCAGGGGGTTGCCGTCCTGGTCCTTTGCCAGGACCGTGGCGCCGCGCTTGACCTCCAGCCCGCCCACGGCTCCGGCCAGCGGGGGAAGGCCCTCCCAGGCTTCGCGTGTCTCCCGGGCGGTCTCGGCCAGAGCAAGAACCGGATGCCGGACCTGCGCCGGGTCGATGCGGAACTGGCGCGCCCCCTCGATGATGCGCGCCCCGCCCACCAGCTTCACCGGAAGCAAGTCCTCCAGCACCGTGTCGCGCCAGCCTTTCTTGGTGGCGTTCTGCTGCGTCATCAGGACGATCAGCCCCTTGCCCTCTTCCTGCACGGCGCGCCTGACCGCCAGAAGGTGGCTGGGTCGAATGGCTGAGGAGAGAATGTCGCCGATCATGGCGACGTCATAGCGGTCGATCTGCGTCTGCGCATCGGGCAGCTGCTGACCGGCCAGCACCAGGACGCGCCGCAGGCGCAGATGCTCGGCCCCGGTCAGGGCACGGGCGATGAACTTGCTCTCCGGCCGAACGGCGTCGAAGAACCCCGCGCGCACCCCGCCGCTGATCACCTTGACGAACGCGCTCGTCGAATTGTTCTCCGCCAGTATCTCGTTCGGCACTTCGTCGGCCCGTACGGTGATCTGGTACTCGCCGATCTCCTCCGGCACAACGTCGAACTGGAGGGGCACCGTTTCCTCGTTGTGGACGACGGTCACGACCTTCTGCTGGGACGCCAGGCCGTTCGCGCCCAGCCGCACTGTGACCGGCCTCCCCTGGCACCCCCGGAACAGAACGTTCACGCGCACGGGGAAGCTGGTGAACAGGAACGCCGACTTCGGCGCGTTGATGTCCACCACCTTCACGTCGCGGAGCTCAGACGTGGCCTGGTCTCGGCCGACGCCGAGCGTGTAGACGGGAACGCCCTGATCGTTAAGGGCCGCTGCGACATCCAGCGGGTCCGGAGGGCCGAAGTTGTGCGAGCCGTCCCCGATGATGACCAGCGCGTCGCTGCGGCTGTCGGCCATCTCCGTGAAGGCCTGCTGCATGGCCAGGCCGTAGGCGCTGTAGTTGGTGGCGGCGGCCGTCTCGCCGCTCCTGCCCAGCAGGCCGCGCGCGAAGCCCAGCACCAGGAGCTCGTACTTCCCCCGCAGCCGCTCCAGGTCCGCCTCGTGCATTGCCAGAAGGCGGTTGACCGCCGCCAGCCGCGTAGCGCCATCCGCCGTGTCGTCTATCTCCTTCATGGACCGGCTCTGGTCGATCAGCAGCACCAGCGGCCGCTTGGACATCTCGTAGTGGGTCACCTGAAGGCTGGGCCGGAGCAGGCAGATAACGATGACGGCAATGGCGCCGAACCGCAGCCCCAGCAGCAGCGTCTTGAACTGCCTTGTGATGGGCCGGGTCGTGCGCGCATAGCCGGCAACTGACAGCGCAACCAGCAACGCGGCCAGGCCGCCGACCACCCACGGATTGATGAAGGGCCTGAAGACCAGGCCGGTCTCTTCCATGAGCGCCGCCAGCGTCGAAAGGGAAGAA
>CAYUDW010000016.1:0-1745 GCA_964442595.1 uncultured candidatus Brocadiaceae bacterium | reverse complement strand
TCAGACGTCGGGCGTGAGCAGCACGGCCCCACGCGCCGCGCTGGCCACGAGCCGTTCGTAGCGCGCCAGCCAGCCGTGCGTGAACTTCGGTGCAGGCCGCTTCCACGCGGCCCGGCGTTTCTCGATCTCTGACTCGTCCACGAGAAGGTCGATCGTGCGGGCCGGCACGTCGATCCGGATCTCGTCGCCGTCCTGCACCAGGGCGATCGGCCCGCCCTCAGCGGCCTCGGGGGAGGCGTGGCCTATGCTCAGGTTGCGGGTGCCGCCGGAGAAGCGCCCGTCCGTGACGATGGCAATCTTGTCGCCGAGCCCCGAACCGGCCACGGCTGCCGTGAGGGCCAGCGACTCGCGCATCCCGGGCCCGCCCCTGGGGCCTTCGTAACGCACGATCAGGACGTCCTTTGGAACGACCTTGCCCTCCATCAGGCACGCCATTGCGGCGTCCTCGCCGTCGAAGACGCGGGCCGTGCCCGTGAACTGCATCATCTCCTTGCTGACGGCGCCTTGCTTGACTACCGCTCCGTCGGGCGCCAACGTCCCTTTCAGCACGGCGATGCCGCCTTCCCGGGCAATGGGGTCCTCCAGCGTGCGAATGACCTCGGGGTCCCCGGTCGGCGCCGACTCGACGACCTCCGCCACGCTTCCGCCCGTCACGGTGACGCAATCGGTATTGAGCAGCGGGGACAGGTTCTTCATGACGGCCGGGATGCCGCCGGCCCACTCCAGGTCTTCCATCATCAGCTCGCCGCCCGGCCGCAGCAAGGTGAGCTGCGGCGTCTGGCGGCTCAGCCGGTCGAAGTCGTCCAGCGTGATGTCCACCTCGGCCGCGTGCGCGATGGCCGGGATGTGCAGCGCCGTGTTGGTCGAGCCCCCCAGCGCCATGTCCATGCGGATGGCGTTCTCCAGGGACTCGCGGGTGACGATCTGGCGCGTGGTTATGCCCTTTCGGACGAGCTCCATCACCTGCTGGCCGGCCTGCTCGGCGATGCGCTGTTTCTTTGCGCTTCCGGCCAGGGCACTCGCGGTGCCCGGCAGGCTCATGCCCATCGCCTCGGTCAGGCACGCCATGGTGTTGGCCGTGTAGAGGCCCTGGCACGAGCCCTGGCCGGGGCAGGCTTCCATCTCCAGGTCACAGACGTCCTCCTCGGCCAGCTTGCCGGCCTTGAACAGGCCCACCGCCTCGAACGTGTCCCGCACCAGGGAGAGCCTGCGGCCGGCGTGGTGGCCGGACAGCATCGGTCCCGCCGTGACGGCCACCGTCGGTATGTCCAGGCGGCAGGCGGCCATCAACATGCCGGGAGTGATCTTGTCGCAGTTGGTCAGCAGCACCAGCCCGTCGAGCTGGTGCGCCTGCACGATGGACTCGATCATGTCGGCGATCAGCTCCCGGGAGGGCAGCGAGTAGTGCATGCCCGTGTGGCCCATGGCGATGCCGTCGCAGATGCCGGGCACGGAGAACAGGAACGGCACGCCGCCGCCGGCGCAGACGCCCCACTCGATCTTGCGTTCCAGCGACCGCATGCCGACGTGGCCGGGCACCAGGTCGGTGAAGCTGGAGCAGAGGCCGATGAAGGGCTTGTCCATCTGCTCCCGGGTGACGCCGGCCGCGTAGAGGAGCGACCGGTTGGGCATACGCTCGATGCCTTTGGTGGCCTGTTCGTGTCTGAGGGCCATGGCTCCGCCTCTGACTGAAGCTCTGAGGAGAAGATCGGGCTGGAAACGTGTCGGCCTGCTGAGTCTATCGC
>CAYUDW010000015.1:29180-30739 GCA_964442595.1 uncultured candidatus Brocadiaceae bacterium | reverse complement strand
CCCACTTCGTCGCCATCCCCCTTCGAACTCGAAAAAACCAAACAGCTCCGATAACACCTCTTATCAGCTCACCGCAATCGCCTGGATCGTGCACAACATATCCACCTGCACTTCCATCGTCCCCTGGTTATCCGACCCCCCCGAAACGGTGAAAGTCAACGTGTGCGTCTGCCTGAGTCCGCCCGCCGCGTCCCGCAAATACTCCGACATCTCTACTTCTACTTCGACCGCCGCATCCGTCGGTGCCCAGGGCCCCCCCAGTTCGCTGGTCCGATCGATACCATTGATCGCGAGATAAATGTTTTGCGGATAGTGCGTGTCGGTGAACAAACCGTAATCTACGTCGTGCGTGTGAGCCGGAATTGTTATGCTGTGCGCGTGGTCCGGCAGCGTGTGGCTGTGATCCGCCGACATTCCCGATGTGTACAGGCTTTTCGCCTTGTCGGATTCGATCCCCAGGTACACGTAATGACCGCCACCATCGGTACATTGGAACTCGCGCTTCGGCGATCCGGGAGGCGAGTCGTCCATATAGCTGAACATCACGTGACTATGGTTTCCGTTCGCTCCCGACGTCCCCCCACCGCCCGCGGCCGTCGAACCGACCGTCGCTCCCGATGCCGCCAACGTCGCCGATCGCGTCCGTAGCGGCTTTGTCGAAAAGTACAACAGCGCGTGATTGAGTAGCAGCACCTCACTGCCAATCCGTATGTCGACGTCGACATCATTGCTCGGGTCAATATCCCGTACGTACGGGCCGAACTTGTTGTAGCTCATCGACGGTTGCAGGTGCGCTTTGATCACCTGCAGATCCCGGTGCATATCTGTCACCACGCCAAGATCCGACACAGGCCGGTATCCAGATTCCGATACATCCAGGCTGTGCGAGATCTTCCCGTCGGCGCTGAATTGATCGCGAATCGCCAGCACGATCATATCCGCGTCCAGGTCCACCCACTTATATGGCGTTCCGTCGTACATCACCGTACCTTGGTGGATCGCCCGCACTATTTGGCCCGGCCGAAGCTCATGCCGTAACTTCTGGATCTCCAACCTGTAGACCGTGACCGGTTGCTTCATCCGCAACAACGCCGCCAATGAAACCTGGTACAGCGCATTAGCTGCATTCGCCAGATCCACGTCCGAGTTCGACAATGGCCGGATGTCGGATCGGCCCCAGGGCGCTACAACGAGCCCGTAGGTCGTCTGGCTATCGGTATCCTCGATGTAGTAGTAACTGGACCCATCCGGGTTTGTTCCTGTTTGGACCGGATAGGCCGGATCAGTTACCGTCGCGTACTCCAGCGTCAGTTGCGACTTCCCGTTGCCTGCACCCAACGGGATCAGCCGGTTGACGATCCCCCCACCCTCCTCCGTGATCTCGATCGAAGAAATGATCGCCAGATCGTCATTGTCTTCCAATTCCGGCCCCAGTACGCTGACACTCATGCAGCGTAGCCCCGAATCCTCACCGAACGTACCGAAATCCAGCGTCCGATCCGAATTCCCCATCCGGAAATGCGCACCGCCGGCCTGGGCCAGCAACACGATCGCATTCA
>CAYUDW010000015.1:24669-29080 GCA_964442595.1 uncultured candidatus Brocadiaceae bacterium | reverse complement strand
GAGCACACCACCAGCCGGGGCATATCATATCGCCACACCTCGTCAAACTGAACACATCTGGCTGCAGCTTCCCGCGTCACAGTGCCCGATCCATCTCCTGGTGCCAACAGGAGTTGCTCGCGTTCGACAAATAGATTCTTCTTCGCCGTGTCAATCGCCGTGTCGATGTCTGTCCACGAATCATCGTCGTAGAACGCCATCTTCACCTCGACGATCCCCGGTCGCAGCACTACCAGGTCGCCCAGATCATCCCAGTATCCAGCCGCACCCAGAATCGTACGCGCGCCGGCCAGGCTGGCCGTCACGCGCTTGTCCTCCCCGAGCGCATAAGGAAAATTATATGACCCAAGATCATACGATCCGAACGCCTTGACCTTCATCCCACGATCACTCCCTGCCGCCGCAGCTCGTCGGTAATCCCCTGCCCGGCCTTCTGTCCTGCCTCGTACGCATTCCCCTCCGTCACGCTGCCAATATTAACCACGATGTTGACCATCCCTCCGGCCCCGGCCCCGGCTGCCGCAGGTGCCCCCGCCCCCCCCACCCCACCGAACGCCGGCGCCGTCATCGACGCCACGTCGTTCAACGCGCTCGCGATCCCGCGCAACCCGGTCTCGAAGGGTGTCGGGGATCCGGGTGTCAGCCAATCCGGCAAGCTGACATTCCGCAGCTTTTCGGCCATCCGTTCTATCCAGCCGATCACCCCCGACACCGCGTCAGAGACCCCCTCCAGCGACCCAATCAGCGGGTCGATGATGGTTCCCTTCAGCCACTCGATCGCTGGCCCAACCACATTCTCGATCAACCCGGTCAGCGCCTCCAGCGCCACATTCAGCCCCGCTTCGATCAGCCCGGCCAGCTCCGCGATAATCGGCGCCAACTGCTCCACCAGCGCCACGATCACCGGCAGAACCGCCTGCAGCAACTGCACGAATATGTCCACCACCGCCAGCAACAGCTCCGTCAGCGGCGGGATCAGCTCAATGATCAGGTCCACAAAGATCGGCAACAACTCCGCCAGCAGGACCTCGACCACCGGCATCAGCGCCCCGAGGATCTGGACGAAGGCCTCCATCAACCCGCTGAGCAGGGGCATCAGAGCGGGCAGCAGAGCCGAGATCAGATCCATCAAGGGAGGAATCAGCAACTCCAGCAGCGTGGTGGCCACTGGGAGCACGGCATCCACCACCATCAGGAACACATCCGCCAGCATCTCGAACAACGGCAAGATGGGAGGCAAGATCGCGTTCAGAATCTCCATCAGCACCGGCACGAACCGCGACGTTAGCTCCGCGATCAGCGGTAACATCGCGTCCAGCACCGCGCTCAACACCGAACTCAAAATCGGCAACGCGCCCTGGGCCAGCTCGAAACACGCGGGCATCACGTCGTTGATCAACAGTGTGGCCACCTGGGCAAACAAATCGATCAACGACGCTCCCGTATCTCGCACGAATGACACAAACGCGTCGCTGAGGAGGAACTCTGCAACTTGCTCGATGGCTGGACCCAATGTGCTATCGAGAGTGTCAGCCAACGCCACTCCCAGATCGACCAGCTCCAACAGTATGTTGCCGAACGGTTCACCCAGTATGTTCAGCAACTTTTCCAGAATCGGCAAGAAAGCCTGGCCGATGGTATCTCGCACGTGGGCGATCATCGCCTGGAGCTGAGCCATCGTCACGGCTGGGCCCTGGCCAGCGTCGCCCAGGCGATCCATCGCGACGGCCCCTTGCTCCATCACGGCCGTCATGAACGCCGTCTCGCGATCCATCTGCTCGACGCCCTCTGTCAGTTCCTCGATGCGTGCTCGCACGGCGCCTGAAGAAATCCCGAACGAATCGAGCCGGGGCAGGCTCTGATTCGCGAGCATGGCGTTAAAGTTCTCCATCGCCCCGGTGGCGTCGCTGCCCATCGCCATACCGAGTTTGGTGGCCATCGTCGCCAGGTTCGCCGCCTCATCGGCAGAGTCGGCCAACCCCATGCTCATCATCTGGTTGGCCCCCGCCATCAGATCGGCGTCGGAGACCATCCAGTTGGTGGCTATCCGCATGTTGTCGACCATATCTTGAGCGTTCTCGCCGATGCTATCTGCCAACGCGTTGAACGCCTGCCGTGTCTGATCGACTGACGCAGCGTCAGCCGTCATTTTGACCAGCTCAGCCCCCAGCGCCCCAACGCCAGCGACCGCCCCGGCTGCTAATCCGGCCGCGGCGGTCGCCAAGCCGCCAAGGGTTTTCGTCAAGCCGCCGACAACACTCCCGGCTTTATCCTGGGCAGCAAGCAAAATTTTTACTTTGTGTTCTGCTTCAGCCACGATTACGGATCGCTCATAGTTTGCCCTCCATTTGCCCTCCGTTTAGATCGGATAAGATGTCTTGTCTGTCCTGTACCTACTCTATGTGTTTCCAGAGCTCGCGTCGAATGATGCTCCCAATTGTGCAACGATGCATGCCGAATCGGTCTGCTAGCTCTTGATATGTCACGTTTCCAGAGGCATACAGATTGCGAATCTCGCGAACATCATCGGGCGTCAGTTTAGATGCTCCGTTTTTTGCTCCGCGAGGTCTACGGTCGTTCAGAATCCTCGAATGTAGACTCTTCAAATCAGTATCGGAAAGAGCACCGTCTACATGGTTCCACGTCTTACCCTCAATGACACTCCCGATGGTTGAGGGGGTTATACCAAATCGATCTGCAAGCTCTTGATATGTCACGTTTCCAGAAGCATATAGACTACGAATCTTACGGACGTCGTCGGACGTCAGCTTAGATTGTCTGTGTTTTGCTCCACAAGGTAGTCGACCGTGCTTGTAAGCATCCTTAACGTTACTACTTCTGGTGTCCCATCGAAGATTCTCCAAATGATTGTCGGCTGGATCACCCTTGTTATGACAACACTCCTCCCCAGGCGGACACGGCCCAACAAAGGCTTCCAACACCAATCGGTGAACCTTGACACGAACTGGTTTCTCAGGTCCAGCTAAATGCAACCCAAGATATCCCTGCTGATCTGTAAAAGGAGACATCAAATGCCATTCGTCGCTTAATTCTCCGGCATTAGGACCAGGTTTTCGACGAGACCTCACCCGTCCCTGGTCACTGACCTGATACCCCTCGAACCCCGGAATATCTCGCCACACCTCCTTCATCACGCCGGCTCCCGGAACGGATACGGCACCTCGTGCAGCCCCACGTCCTGCAGCACCCGCTCCAACGCCGGCAACTCGTTGAGGGCCATCACTCTCTGCCCGTAGGCCGCGATCCCTGCCGCGTGAAAGACGGCCCCCATCGTTTCGACCCGGGCGACGTCCTGCGCTCGCTCCTCGGCGATGATGTTCTCCGCCGCCACCTGGCAGGCCTCCGCCAGCAGAACGCAATCCTCCGGTGACAGGCCTACCGACATACACCCTTCCCTGATGCTCTGCACCTTCATTTTCGCCAGCTCCTTTCTCTCCACAGGAGATAAAACGCAAAGAGCCACAGTGACAATGCCTTCCCGGAGCTGGCGAGCTCGGAGGGGTTAAGCCTATCACTGTGGCTCTTTGAGTCACAAGATGATTGAATTGTGAAAGTGGAAGGCACAAAAAAGCCCTCTCCGCAAGCTCGCCAGCTTGGCTCCATTTTACCAGATTTCTCCCGAATTGTCAACGTACTTCTGATAATCAGCATTGTCAGCCCTGCATTCACCTTTCCCCCTGGGAGAGGGACCGGGATTGTAAGTCCCGACCCCTCCCCAACAGGAGGAAAGAGAGTACCAGCTCGATCGGGGTAGGAGGGCACCAGACCCACACAGACGCAATGCCGTCGCACTGCGCTGGATCGAACTGTTCCTACTTGAATCGCGTCTTTGGCCGTATCTTCCACGCCGCCGCCTCGCCTGAGAGCGCCTCCAGGTGCCGCAGGACCCGCACCGGATCCTGCTCGTCCAACCGGTCGGGCGCGCAGTGGTAGATGTCCCGGCACAGCACCAACTCCACGTACTCCCACGGTGGAGCCCGGCCACCGGTATGCAGTGCCTCCACGACCTCCCACTTCAGGCTTTGGCTTTTGGGTGCCGGCGCCCTTCCTGGCGCTTCATCTCCGCCTGGAACCGCTCGGCGATGACGCCCACAATCCACGTCATCTCCTCCAGCCCGAGCCAGGCGAACGCCTCCGGCCCGTCCGGATCCGGCAGCCCCACGATCGCGTAATGCGCTCCAGGCTCGTACTCCCGCGTCAACTGCCCGCGCAGCACGAGCATCCGCCCGTCGTCCGACGTCCCCTCCAACCGCAGCATCTGGCAGTCTTCGGGATAACTGCCCAGGTAGACCGGCTGCCCGTCGGCAAAGTTCGGCTTCCCCGGCCGGCCATCTTCACCCACTACCTGGAAATCGCTCCCGGCCCAGATCGGCGTCTCCAACCGCACCCG
>CAYUDW010000015.1:3322-24569 GCA_964442595.1 uncultured candidatus Brocadiaceae bacterium | reverse complement strand
CACCCACTACCTGGAAATCGCTCCCGGCCCAGATCGGCGTCTCCAACCGCACCCGTACCTGGTCGCTGCCGCTGACCACCTCCGGAGGAGCCGCCAGCTCCGCCTCCATATCCGTGACCCAATTCCACGCGGTCACCAGCGGATACAGCGCCACGCCGAACTTGTCCAGCATCTCCTCCAGCGCTTCCACCATCGCCGCCTGCCCGGCCTCGCCCTTGACGCGCGGATCCTCCCGCCAGGCCGCGAGCTGCAGCACCGGCCGCAGATGCTGCAGCGATAGCTTCTTCCGGATTCCGATCCACGTCCCGTCGCCCTGGCTCTCCACGTCGTCGGACGGGACCCGGTCGACCTTGCTTCGTTTTCGTCGCCTCATCGTGCCCTCCTTGATTGTTAGGTTATTACTCGCTGATTGCCGCGAACGACAGCGTGCCCGTGCCCTCGAAACTCACCGAGACCGCGATCGGGCCGCCGTCCGGCGCCGCCTCGTGCGAGACCTCGCCGACGTGCACGTTCCCGCTCCACTGATAATTGCCGACCGATCCACCCTTCGGCGAAAGCTTGAGCGCGGACTCGCTCGACCCGGTGAACGCGGCCCACAACAACAGCATCGCCTCGCTGGCCTCTTCGTTGTAGAAAATCTGGAGCGAGCCCTTCCAGTCCTTCAGCCCGCTCATCTTCGCCTTCCACTCCACGCCGAACGGCGTCACGTCGTTGATCGCCTTCGCGGGCGCCAGGCTCGCTTTGTTCGACTGTCCGGAAATGTCGGTCTCCGACCCTCCGAACAAAATCTGGTAGTTGTGGCCATCAACCGCCGTATCTTCAATCGCCATCTGTCACCTCCACGTTCGTATCCACGTTCATAGTGAGCGCTTCAGCGCTCTCTTCCACCGGCTCGATGATTCCCTGCCCGACTAACGTCGCGATTGTCTCCACGCTTCGGTCGGCCAGGATCACCTCGTCACCCGGCTCCACGTACATCCGCATGAGCACGCGATACCATTGTCTCATACGACCTCCTGTGCCTCGTAGCTGAACTCTATCCCGATGAACTCCACCGCCCGCTCATCCACCTTCCCGACCGAAAACATCCCATACTTGTACCCCGTCGGCTTGCAATGCTCGACTGTTTCTCCCAGGTCCAGATTCTCTGCCGTCACCTTGATCACCGGCTCGATGAACGGTCGCACCATCGTCTCGTCCTCCGCCAGGTCCCGCCGCGGCCGCACCAGGAGCTGCGATTTAAACCGGTGCGTGACCTGCAGCTTTGGCCGCCGCTCCGTCTCCGCCGCCTGGCCGAACGCCTTGATCGTCGTCTGCCGCCGTCGAGGCGTTGCCGGCAAATCACTCGCGAACGTCATCAGCTCGACGTCGCCCTCGTCGCAAACGAAGAACATCCACGGCCACTCCGTCACTACCTCGGGCACCGTCTCCGTCACCCGCTTGATCCACAGGTCCCCCGCTCCCCGGTGGAAATGATTCGCGTACACGTCCCCCAGCGCACCGATGATCGAATCGATCGCCATCTACAACTCCTTCGTCACGGCCTCACCCCATATGCTCGCCCACAGCTCCCCCACCCGCCCCTTCGTCTCCTCGAAGGCCTGCTCGAACATGTGCTTCCCCTTCGTCCCGGAGCGCGCGATCTTTCGCTGGACGCCCCGGGTCGCCTGCCGTAGCGCCACCCCCGTCAATTTCAACTTCCGCATCACCCAGTACATAATCGGGCGTTGCGGGGGCCAATGTGGCCGCGTGTCCAGCTCCACGAACGGCGCGTAATCCTTCGGCGAACCCACGACCCCCTGCATCCGTGCCCCCACGCCCCGGATCTCGTGTCCCACCGAGGAGCGCAGCACCCCCAGATTCACCGGTGTTTTCTGCTTGACGATCCGCTCGATCAGCACCAGCGCCTTCTGGAGAAACGTCCGCATATACCGCCCGAACACCTCCGGCGCCTTCCGGAACCGCCGCATGACCTGGTCCAGCCCCTCCAACTCCCCGCTGATTTCGACGCTCATAGATTCGACTTCCGCTTTAAGCTCAGCACCTTCGCCACGTCTGGAGGAAGCGCCTTCGCATAGATCATCTCCCCCAGCTCCGGGATCGCGCTCGCATCCTGATACGCCGTCTTCGCCCGCCCCAGCGCCCGCACCACCAGCGCCACGCAGGCGTTCCATATCTCCCAGGGCACGTCCTCCGAATACCCCCACCCCCCCGTGATCGCCACGTCCGCCCGCAGTGGCCACGTCCCCCGCGCATAATCGGGATACCACCAGGCCGTGGGATCCGCCCACTCCAGCCAGGTCGTGGGCGTCTTCCCGAAGGGCATACACAGAAAGTCGTCGACGTCCTCCTCGTCGTCGTCGATCGTGATACTCGACAACGTCAGCAAATCGTCGATCGGCAACATCGTCAGCCCATTTCCCAGGAAATGTCGCGTCTCCGTCCCCGTCGCCGGCACCCGCTGGAACACCCGCCCGTTCGTCTCCAGCTCGATCCGTGCCGTGGCCACCCGGATCAGATACTCCAGGTTCACCGTCGGCAGATTCGTGATGTCGATCCGCGTCGTCACATCCGCCTCATCGCAGTACATTCGCGAACTCAAATCCAGCGGAACCGCCATACTACTTCTTACTCCTCACGCGCTCTAGCCCCCGTCCCGGGGGCGGCGCTACAGCCTCTCCCGAATCCGCACCACGAACGACTCCGACACGAACTCCCGTCCGCCCACCTCGATCACCAGATGCGCCCGGTACTCCCCCGTCGCCGCCGTGTCCGCCGTCGTCAGCTCGTACTTCACCAGCCCGTCCTGTGCATCCACCATCGTGCACACCACCTCGACGGTGACCGTCTCCTCCCGGTCCCACATCTGCAGCGTCACCGTTGCGTCGTCCAGGTCGTACGGCCCCGACTCCGCGTCCGTCAGCTTGAAGATGAGGAACGGCAGCGTATCCCCGGCCACCAGCCGTAGGATCTGCCCCGTCGCCTGGCCCTCCGCGTCACCCCACAACGCCAGCCACACCCCCGGCAGCGCTACCACCGCCGGCAGCCCCAGCGCCACATCGACCTGGTCGGCCAGCGCCTTCCCGATGCTCGCCGTCGCCACGTCGCTGGCCAGCACCCGGTCCGCCAGCGTCAGCAGCATATTAGGCAATCCCGAGATGTGCTCCCGTGCCAGGACCCCCTCGGCGAGCAGGACCTCGATCACCCGCGTCAGAGCCTCGCCGGCGCTCACCTGGTCGGCCAGCGCCTTGTTTGGCCCCAGCGCCACCGCATCGCCAGCGCTCACCGCGTCCGCCCAGGCCGCCAGCGCCAGTGCCTTTGCCAGCGCATCCCCGGCCACCGCCGCGTCGCTGAACGCCCGCACGAACACGATTGCCCGGGCCAGCGCCTCGCCGGCGTTCACCTGGTCGCTCAGCACTGTACCAATAGTGAACGCCGGCCGCTCCTCCCCGGCCAGGATCGCCGCCTGCAACCGCGCCGCGATCGCCTTCGTCAGCGCATCGCTCGCCACGACCCCGTCGGCTGCCGCTTTCCCCGGCGTCTTCGCCACCGCGTCCCCGGCCGTCACCGCATCCGCAAACGCCAGCGCCCAGCCCTGGGCCAACGCCTCCGCCACCGTCACACTATCCGACCAGGCACCCAGCTCCAACGCCTTCGCCAGCGCCTCGCTCGCCACCGGTGACTCTGTGATCGTCCGCGCGAACGTGGCCACGCGGCTAAATGCATCGCTCGCCGCGACGCTGTCCGACAAGACCAGCCCCTTGCCGGCGATGAACAAATCGGCGACCACCACCGCGTCACTGAACGCCGCCAGTGCCAGCGCCTTCGCCAGTGCCTCACTGGCCACCAGCGACTCACTGAACGTCTTCGTAATCGTCGCCGCCGGCACAGTGCTGTCTGTAGCCGTGATAATCTCCGTTATCGCCGCTAGAAAGAACTGCCAGGACGACGCATCGGCGACGTCGACGCCGTCCGCCCAGGCCGCCAGCGTCAGCGCCTTCGCAATCGTCTCCGTCGCGACGGGTGATTCCGTCAACGTCCGCACGAACGTCATCACCCGGTTCAATACCTCAATGGCCACCGCACCATCTGCCAGCGCCTTCGCCACCGCAAACGGCGCGAGATCGTCCCCGATCGTGAAGCCATCTGCCAGGCTCCGGCCCAACTCCCGCTCGGTCAGCGCGTCGGTGACCACCGCCCCATCTGCCAGCGCCTTTGCCACCGCGAACGCCAGCACCTCTGTGGCCACCGCACTATCCAGCAGCGCCAGCCCGAGCACCCAATCCAGGCTCTCCAGGGCGGTGACCCCGTCGGCTGCCGCTTTCCCTACCCCCCGCGTCGCCGCATCTCCCACGCTGGCCCCATCGCCGAATTCCCGCCCAAACGTGCCCGTCCGATCCAACACCTCGGTGACCACCACATTATCGTCGAATGACCGCACGAACGTCGCTACCCGGCTCAGTACCTCAGAACCTGTCGCACCGTCTGCCAGCGCCTTTGCCACTGCAAACGCCAACACCTCAGAGCCGGCTACACCATCCGCAAGCGACTTCGCCACTGCCCGCGTCAGCGCATCCCCCACGTTCGCGCCATCGTCAAACGACCGCACGAACGTCGCCACCCGGCTAAACACATCAGAACCCGTCGCACCGTCCGCCAACACCTTTGCCACTGCAAACGCCAACACCTCAGAGCCTGCTGCACCATCCGCCAGAGCCTTCACTACCGCCCGCGTCGCCGCATCCCCCACATTCACACTGTCGCCAAATGACCGCACGAATGTCGCCAGTCGGCTAAATACATCAGAACCCGTCGCACCGTCCGCCAGCACCTTCGCCAGCGCAAACGCCAGCACCTCAGAGCCTGCCGCGCTATCCGCCAACGCCTTTGCCACTGCCAGCGTTGCCAGTGACTCGGTCGCTACAGCGCCATCCGCCAGGCCCCTGCCAACTGCACAAGATGCCTGGGAGACATTCCCTGCTCCAAAATTATCGACTCGAACGTCGTGAGGATTGTCTGCTGTCACCAATTCCAATCCAACGTATCCAGCACCTGACACGTTGCTATCAGACCAGAGCCCGACGACCGACCACATAGAATTCGCTGTGGACCAGTGATACGCGATGATCACGTCTCCGACGATACGAACCCCCAGCTTGTCGTTGGTAGCCAACGACGGAACACTTCCCTCGGCTCCCAATTCGGCACTCGTGCTGATGCGTGTAGCCTTGACGTCCATGTTGCTGGCTCCGCCGCGAAACTTGATCTCGTATCCATCCACGTCCACCGTCGCAGGATCCTGGAGCCTGACGAGCAAACTGAGCGTATCAACATTCTCACCAGTTTGCCCCAGATACGTCGCCAATGTCAGATACACCTCACAATCTGGCCCGAATTGCTCAGCACTCCAATACCCGGAGCCTACTGTTCCCGCAGAGATCGTGCACTGTGTGTTGTAGTGCTCCAACACACCAACACTCTCATTGAGCGGATCGCTACTCCAGTTGTCCCCCATCGGCCCGCTGGCCGGTGTGGTGAACGCATCGATGACCACCACAATCGGAAACCCGGACATATCCTGCACCAATACGCTGTCCGACAAGTCCTTCGTAAGCGCTTGGCCCTGGCGGAAAATCGCCCCATCCCAATCCACCAGCAGGAATTGCCGCCCCCCGTTGATCATCCATCCCGCCCCACGGGTTGATACCACGTCCTCGTCGCACTATCGATCGTCGCCTGCACCTTGGCAACGTACACAGCACCGTCCGCGATCCGATTTGTATTCTCGTCATACTTGTACATCCCCGTGCTGCCGATTTGCGTCATCGACTGCACGCTGACCAGGTCATTTCCGTCGCTCGCCTGAATCACCTGGATCGTCGGGCTCGTGATCCCGGAGGTGATCGGCTCACCGTTCTTGAACCACACACCCACATACCGGTCGTAGGTGTTGCCGTCGTCGTCCGTCAACCACACCTTGGCCTGGTACGTGTCGTCATTCAGATCATTATCGTCCAGGTCGAAAGCATGCTGTGCAGATGCATTTCCATACGTCTCGACGACCAGAGCCTCGTCCAGCCACACGGCCGGACTCGTCTGATCGATCACATAGACGACGATCCGAGCGGCTTGCATCTCCGTGGCGGTGAGCGTGATGGAGTAGCCGTTGCCTTCATCGACGAATCCGTTGGACGTGTTCGCCTCTGCCCCCTCATCCTTCATGATGGTACTGTCACCGCTGGCGTGGGAGGCATCCGTCTTGAGGCTGGCACCGTCGGTGTCGTAGAGGACAAAGTCTATCTTGGTCTCAACGCCATATTTTCTGAGAAATGGCCCTTGCATCTACATTCTCCGTCTCTTGGTGGGCGTACAAATGGGTGGATGTGTAGTGGTAGTAGGTGCGCTGGAGCGGGTGGCATCGTTGCCGTTGTTGGAATAGTCCAGCAGCGTAGCGTCGGCCTCCCACATCGGGAGATACACGTCGAGCGTGAGGCTGGCCTGCTTTGCGAGCGACTTGATGGGCAACCCGGCGGCGAGGGTCTCAATTTGCGCTTGGGTGAGGGCAAAGTCACCTTTGAAGAGTTCGGCGGCGATTCCGCCGTAATAGAGGTCGGCTCTGCCGTCGCTTGCCCGGGCGACGTACCAGTCACCACCGTCTATGGCACCGAGATCGGTGTCGGGCTCACTTCCCTCTTTGGAGGCCACCCCATTGGCCTCGCAAAGCCACAGTTGGATTTCCTGTGGAGTTGCATCGCGCTGCATGATGACCAGGCGCCACTTGGAGTCGGCGCCTGGCGCACTACTGGACGTTGGATTACACACCGTACCGTCGCCATCTGTCACGTTCATCCGCCACTTGCCCGATAAGAATGCGTGGTTGGTTTCGAACGGGTACAGATTCATCGATCCATTGGTGTCCAGTTGGTTATTAGACAACAATTTCTGGTAGTCCTCGCCGGTGAGGTCGTCTAGTTTAGTCCAGATCCCCACGCACCAGTCGCCGTCCTGCAACGTCAATCCGGCGGCGTCGGCGATGGTGTAGTAGTCGTCGACCTCATCAAATGCGATCGCCATTACAACCGCTCCCGGATTCGCACCACGAACATCTCCGTCGTATACACCAGAGTTCCACCAAAATCCATTATCAGCTCAGCATAATACTCCCCCGCCGTATCCGTGTCGTCCGCCGTCAACCGATACTCCACCAGGCCGGGCATCGTCGGGTTGATCGGATCATCCAGGTGCGTGCATTCCGCGTCGATCTTATAGTCGCCGGCGTCCGCCTCCCGTTCCCGCATGCGGAGTGTCACCGTCGCGTCACTCAGATCGTACACGCCGTTCTCCCCGTCCGTGACGAGGAAAACGAGCACTGGCAGCGTGTCACTCTCCAGCAGTGTGATCCGCCGGGCCACCGCCCGGCCCGCCGCGTTGCCCTGCAGCTCCACCAAAATCCCCGGCGTCTCGACGAACGCCAGATCGCCGAGCGTCGCTACAACTGAATCCGCCAGAGACAGCGTCAGATCAGCCACATCAGACTCCTGGCATGAGGCGTGGACTCACCCGAGCCCACGCCTCACACACTCACAATCACGTGCTACGACGCTGAAATGGTCAGCACCCAGGTGATAGTGAGACTGTCGCTCGCGCCCTTGTTGATCACGTCGAACGTGGTGTGACACAGCAGGATCCCATCCGAGGAGGCGTTCAAGATCCCGGCCTCCACCAATGCCCCGGTCCCGGTCCCGGCCCCAAATGTGCCCACGTAAGTCACCTCGTCCGCGCTCGCGCCGCTGCCCTGCGTCGTCGACGTGAGTGCCACGCGCCCGACCTCAGTCCCCAGCGCCGTATCACCCGCGGCCACAGCCGTGTCGTCCGTCCCCACGGCCATGTGGCTCATTGCCGACTCACCCTGGTCGCTGAGCTGATCCGCGATGTGATACAGACCGGTGTTCACCACCAGGTTGTTGGTCTCGCGCCGCTCTTTCAGCTTGCCGTCGGCGTCGAACAACTCCAGCATCGCGTGACCGCCGATCCGGAGCGCAACCTGCTGCATCTTGCCGACGTGCATCGCTCGTCTCATTGCCAATCCGAATCTCTCTTCGATCATCGTTCCTCCCCGTGCCGCGAGTACTCCGGCACGATCACCTTGTTTTCAGGCGAGAGGGTCCGCGTGCGCCCGGTCAACCTGGCCTCGCCACGTTGAACAAGTCGTTGCGCTTCCTCATGCGTCAGCCACGTCAAACCCCGATTGTCTGTATATTCGATTTCGACCTGTTCCACGCCGCGGTCCCTCTCGCCTCACCTACGACACTACGACGGCACGATGCCAGTCGCCCAGCTCCCGGCCAGCGCCGCGACGTCGTCCGGTTGCGACACCGCCTCGCGCCGGTGGCCGAACAGGATCAGCAACACCGCGCCATCAGTCACGTCCGTACCGACGGTCGTGACGACCTTCAGATACCGGTTGATGTTCGGATTCTGGAAATCGATGTCCAGGTAGTAGATCATCTCGTCGTCATCGCCGGCCTGCGTCAACTGAGTGGCCGTGAACAACGTCGCGTAACTGCCGTCCGACGTGGCACAATGCTGCACCACCACGTCCACAGTTGCATCCGCCTCCGCCACGCCCAGGTCCACCAGCAGCAAGCCGCCGACGGCCATCTGCGTGTCGATTGCGCTCGACGTGTGCGCCTCTGCCGTCAACACGTCCGGCAGCTCGACGTTCACGACCTTCAGAATTTCACTTCCCATCGCTCGTTGCATCGGTCTTATCTCCTACAGTTCCGATAACGCCCCTTACCCACCCTGCCCTCCCCTCTCCCCCTGGGAGAGGGGCTGGGGGTGAGGGTCAGGGGGACTATGCCTTGATCTTCAACACGCGGAACGCCCGCGCGATCATCGCCTGGCCACCCACGCGGATGTGCGCCATGTAGCCGATCTTCAACTGCTCGATGTACTTCTCTCGCAGCACGGTCATCGTGATTCGCTGCCGCTCACCCAGCGCGTACCGTTTGAGATCGCCGTAGATGAACGAATAGTTCCCGGCCGAGATACTCGGCATCCACGGCGACTGTGCCACCGGAGCACCCAGCAGCGTGTCCGGCTCACCTGCCTGCAGCCCCGGCTGCCACAGATAGTTGCCCTCGCCGTCCTTCAGCTTGCGCACGCTCTTGAGATTAGTCCGGCTGGTGACCCACCCCGCGTTTGCCGCGTACTGCGCCTCCAGGTCGTACATCAGATCGATCAGATCGTCCGCCCCGACCGTCCCCGACGCCGCCGTTTCCACGTAGTGGGTCCCGGTGATGTCGGTGTCCTCCAGGATACCCAGCGGCATCCCGCGCCCGGTCCCGCGCAGGATCACATAGTCCTCCTGCAACCCCCACGCCTCACCGTACCATCTCGGCAGGCTTGCCTCGATGTTCACGGCCGCGTCGTTGACCATGTTGATGCTCAGCCGGGTCTTCGCCGTCGCATCGTGCATCGGGATCCGCATCAGTCCGAACTCTGGCTCCGTGTCCCCGGTATCCTCGTCCATCGGCGAGTTGACCCAGGTGAACACGATCCCGTTTGCATAGATCCCGGCGTTGGACGACGGAGCCTCCACCGTCGGCATCTCCAGGAACTCGCCCGAACACGGCTGCATGGTCACCAGGTTGCGCAAGAACGCCCGCGCGGCCTGCTCCTCGACCATCACGGCCCGGAAATCCGCCGCCACCAGGAACCCACCGGCGACGCCGGTGTTGCCAGTCAGGACCTTCCGGTCGGCCTCGACGTATCCTCGTTGCAGGACCTCGACCTGTTTCGCGCTCAGTGAGCCTATACCGCCGATCAGATAGACTCTGAACGTGTCCTTGTACTCCGCGTTGATCGTCACCGTGTCGATCTCTGCATCTCCGGTCATACCGCCCTGGCCCATCGCCTCGGGCGGAGTCTCTCCGGCCATCGGGGGCGGAGAGGCCGCCGGATCCTCAAAGTAGGCCATCCCGGTTTCCACCCGCCGGGCTCGCTCGGCTCGTTCCTTGAAGTCGTCGGACTCGTTCAGCAGCGCCTCGATCTGGTTCTCTCGCTCCTGCGTCCAGGCATCGTCCTGGTTCTCATCCATCAGCGCCTTGGCCTGGTGGATGAGCTCCCGGGCTTTCTCCATCAACTGTTTCCAGTTCATCGTTTCGTCCTCCTACATAGATTGCAACTCGAATAACTGTAGCTCCAGCCTGCGCTGTAGAATCGCCCTGGCCGCAGTAAGTGCCCGCTCCTCGGGCGGCTTGGCTGCCTCCAGCAACACCTGCAGCGCCGCTATCGCCTCCTGCATCTCCTGGATGGCATCCTCGACGATCGTGACATTCCGGCCGGAGAGCATCCGGCCTTCTTTCAAAATCACCGCGTTCGCCGCCCAGGACGACGCGAACCTCTCGACCTGCTCCAGCCACACGTCCTGCGCCCCCGGCGCCTGCAACTGCAACAGATCGGTCACGAACGAATCCAAACCCACCGGCTTCGTGGGAGATGCTTTACTGATGACCAGCTCGATCAACGACTCCACTGTCAGGGCCTTATCCCGATCCCACGGCGCTGTCCGCTCCATCCGGTCATAGTACCGTGAAAGATGCTTCTTCGCGCCCTCCACGTCGCCGTCGTCGAACTCCCGAATCGGGGCCCGTCCTCCCTGCAGCGCCACCGCCGCCGCAAAAATCCCTCGCGGCATCGCCGTCACTTTCCCGTCGACCACGTCGGCGATCAACAGCTTATAGCTGCCCATCTGCTCTGGACTCTCCTTATCCCAGAGCACGTGAGCCGATCGGAATTTCTCCCAATCCATCTCCTCCAGGCTATCGCCCCCACCGGCCCATTCCTTCACCCTGGCCAGCGCCGCATCGTGGTCCCACGCCTCATCCTCCGGCCCCAGCGGCAAATCCTGGTACGCGACCACCACCTTCACGTCGGACGTCACCGCACCGATGTTCATTGCCAACGTGACTAGCGCGTACTCGATCAGCTTCACCTCGAACAAATGACGGATCGGATCACCTTCGACGTCGTCTTCCCACTGTCGCTTGACCGGATAGTAGCCGATGCTCCATTCCCGCAGCACCTCGTCGAGCAGCAACGTGTATGCATCCTGCCCACGGTGTGTCATCGAGATCTTCGTAACGACGCGGAGTCCGCCCGTGGCGTCTGGTGCCCGGACCAGGACTTGATCTGGAAGATCCGCCTTGCCCACCTCCTCCATCTCCAGCGGTTTCCCGATCGGCTCCCATATGTCGTGTTGCCACGTAGCCCGAATCCGGTCCGCCCCGGCCGGCCCGCTCTCCTGGAGCGTTTTCTTGAATGCACCGTTGTGGACGATGTCCCCGCCGTCGTCCTGATTTCCGAACACCGAGATGACGTGCTCCACAACCCCGTTGCCCTGGTCACTCACCAGCTCCGCAAATCGCTTCAGATACCGCATCGGTACCTCCATTCAGCTCCGATAACCGTCATTGTCCGCCCTGTGCCAACTCACTGATCCGTGCTCTCACAGCAGCCGAACTGATACCAAACCTGTCAAGCAATGATATTGATCCATTGGCCACAATGACGAAACGAATCCTGACCATGGGCAAGATGGACATACAGGCATTCACCAGTCGCAGAATCCAACGCTTTGTGATCATCCTACTCCCCCCAATACACCCGCACCGTCACGATCGTCCCCGAGATCGTCTCTCCCACCGTCGCCGTCAACGTCCCCGACGCCAGCAGCCGGTCATACGCCGACAACCCGGCCCCGGCCACACTCGTGTACTCGGCGCCCGGGTAAAACCACGTGTCCGTGTAATAGTCCGTGAGCTGGAGCACCGTCAGCGAGGGGGACGACTGCGTCAGCGTAAGATCCGTCGTCGTCGTGATCGAAGAAGAAAAATCCAGATGCACCGCATAGATGTGGCCCCGGACCGCCTCGTCGCTCGCCTGGCTCGCGCTCACCGCCCCCTCCGTCCCGGTCCCGGCGACGGTCATCTCCTCCACCCTCAGCCAGCCGTAATTCTCCACGCTCCGTGCAACTGGCTCCTCCGGAAGTGGCCGGAGCCCCCTTACCTGAATCACTCCCAAGACGACCGCTGCAATGATGATGCCGACAGCAGCAACTGTGAACAACCTGCCCGACCACAATCTCCACCCGTTCACGCTGACCTCCTATAGTAAGCTCGAAACGCCAACGTATCCTTTGCCGCCGTGATCCGCTGCCCGCGCCTCAGCAACCAATCTCGCACCATCGACAGCCTCACCCGTCGCTTCGCCAGCGCCAGCGCCCTGAGTGGATCCTGCCCCTGGCACAGCCCCTCCACGAATCGCATCCCCAGGACCGCCGCACCATACAACGTCCGCTGCCCGGCCCAGTTCCGACCGTCCCCACCGATCACATACCGCGCGCCGGCGTCGAGCAGCGCATCCAACATCGGCGAGCCCTCGTCCGCCAGATAGCAGTTCAGCGCGAACACGATCGCCCCGCCCAGATCCGCATCCCGGATCTGTCCCGCCGTCAGCGCGATCAGCCGGTTATCGCCCATCCACCAGGCCGCCCCCGGCTGGCCGTGCAGGTCGAACCACAGCAGATCGTGTCCCTCGAGCCATGCCGGATCAAAGTCGCCGGCATCGACGGGCGGCGAGGTCAGCGGCGTCACCCCCGCCGCCCGCTCCGTCATCTCTGCAAAACTCGCGCAACAAAACGCGAACGTCGTCATCAGTTATCGTGAACCGACAGGCAGGTCCAATCGGTACCATCCCAAAGCAATGTGATCGAGTCATCGGCTCCCCCGGTCAGGGTGATGTCTCCACCCAACTGAGTGTTCGCCGCGTCTTTCAGGACAATGTCCTGGGCATCCTCGTTCACGATGATCAAGATCACTCCAGGAACAGCGCCATCTACAATAGCCGTGGAGGTGTCCGATGTGATGGACCCCCCCGTGGAGTTCGTCACCGGCTGGTAACTGGCACCCGGCGTCAGCGTGAATCCTGCCCCCAGGTCCACCACAGATGCCTCCTCAAGCCCCAGGAACCCACCAACTTGCCAGGCAGTGTCGGTCGTATTCTTTAACGTCTCTCCGTTACTGCCTACGATTTCGGCTGTGTTGATCGTCGCGTCCGAAAGATGGATACCGTAATCCCAGGTATCGCCACTGCTATGGGTCTTGAGAATGTACGACGCAGTCTCAGTCCCGCTGTTTGCATTCTCAGCGAAGTAGTTGACCGCCTCGGCCATCGTGTTGGAGGCCGCTACGTCAAGAATCGAATATATCGGGTATGCGTAAGGGATCGTCGAGTGAGTGCCCCCGCTGCTTTTAGCGGTCACCTTCCCAAATACCCCGTACGCCATTGCGTAAGGACCGGATCCCTCGGTCGCCTTGTACGTGGCCTTGGCCTCCAGGCCGTAGATCGACCCAGTATTGGTAGTAGTGCAAACCTGAGTATTCGCAAATAGCGCCTGGAACTGGTCGCTCCCGCCGTCTGTAACGTTGTAACTGGCGTGCCACCCATTTCCTCTGCCCAGGGCACTGAGATCAGGGACGTCGACCCAGTTGCTCGAACCGTTGTAGGACCGCATCTGCCCGTACACGTAGATGTTATCTGTGATCGCATCCCCCAGCGTCGCGTCCCCGGCCACATCCAGCTCGCCGTCGAGGTCGACTACACCGGTGTTGTCCACAGCAAAGAGGTCGGTGCCGGCCGAGTTCTCGACAACAAATAGATCGGGATTGTTCGATTGCACGCTGTGACCCTGCACCCGCAACTGGATAACATCAGCGGCACCGTCGTACAACCCAGCTCCGCCAAACGTCCACAGACCATCCACCGTGTTGCCGATGGTCTCCCCGTTGCTTCCCACGAACTCCGCCGTGTTGATCGTCGCGTCGCCCATATGGATACCGTAATCCCAGGTATCGCCACTGCTATGGGTCTTGAGAATGTACGACGCAGTCTCAGTCCCGCTGTTTGCATTCTCAGCGAAGTAGTTGACCGCCTCGGCCATCGTGTTGGAGGCCGCTACGTCAAGAATCGAATATATCGGGTATGCGTAAGGGATCGTCGAGTGAGTGCCCCCGCTGCTTTTAGCGGTCACCTTCCCAAATACCCCGTACGCCATTGCGTAAGGACCGGATCCCTCGGTCGCCTTGTACGTGGCCTTGGCCTCCAGGCCGTAGATCGACCCAGTATTGGTAGTAGTGCAAACCTGAGTATTCGCAAATAGCGCCTGGAATTGGTCGCTCCCGCCGTCTGTGACATTGTAACTGGCGTGCCACCCATTCCCTCTACCCAGGGCACTGACGTCGGAGATGTCCGCCCAGTTGTCGGAACCATCGTAGGACCGCATCTGGCCATACACGTAGATATTGTCCCCGATCGCATCCCCCAGCGAGACATTCCCGCTACCCACAAACCCCGTCGCGGCCGTGATCGTGCCAGTCGCATCAATATCTCCGAATGAGGATGTCCCACCGAGGCCTATCGTAGCTCCATCCTGCACATCCACCGTCCCGCCGGACTGCACCTCGATCTCGCCCCCGCTGGCGACCACGAACTTCGCACATCCCTGTTCCGTATAGACATCACAGTTGTATGTCCCCCGTGCCACCGGCTCCTCCGGTTCGACCGCGCACCCCGGCAGAGTCAATGCAAGCAAGACAAGCGCGATTATCAGCCCTACCATGAGCACCACCTGCCACCAATTCACTTGCTCGTTGCTCTTGTAGATCCTGATCTTGATCCCACCACTGCCATTTCTACTGAACATCGTTCGCCTCCTTAACTGAACTGGATTTTCTCACGCTACCACTGGTAGCAACGTACATCGGCAAAACACGTGCAGCGGCGGATAACGAACATCCTCGTAATTCAGCCGCAGCACTGATCGTCCCACTCGAAACTCATCCCCCAGCTTGAACAGCGCATCGCCCGTCACCCACATCTTTCCGTGCAACGCTCCGCAAAACGCACACACCCGGTCGTCCAGCGCCGTCCACCACTGCACCTGCTGGACCCCCGCGCCCTCGTACGCCGCCAGGCCGCCTGCATTCTCACTCCGGATCGTCTCCGTCCGGGCGATCATCTCCGCCCGCAGGAACGACCATCCGTCGTAGAGCCCCTGCAGCCCGGTCCCCTCGCGCCCGCTCCCGATAAGCTCGAGGATGCCCCATCCCTCCTCGGCCGCTTGCGCCACCAGCCGGGCCACCCCATCCCGCGTCACGCCCTGATGCCGCTCCACGAAGTGGAACGAGTAATCCTCGACGAAATCGAGGACCTCCTGCTGCGTCAGCGCGAAATCAACCCCGAGCTGGACCGACCACTCGTCGGCCCACTCCTCGCTCAATCCCTGGAATAGCGGGATGAACCCGGCCCGCCAATCACCCTCGCGGGACTCTAGCACCTCTTTGATTGTTAACTCGATCGCCACCCAATCGACGACCGACGCCTTCCCCGGCCTGAGCGCCTCGATCAGCCTTCGTTTCTCTTCCCCGAACAGCCCCGACGCCGTTTCCGCGAACTGCCGCTCCCAACTCCTGGCGACCGGGTCGATGACCCCCTTCCACAGTCGCAGCCCGGCTCCGTCCCAATCTTCCCGGAGATGATCAATCCAGGCTCGTGCGCTCATTGCCTGCCATCGCCCGGCGCACCAGGTGGTACATCCGGCTCACCGCCGGATACGCCTCGAATTTCTCCCCCTCATCTGGAGAGCCGGAGGGAGATCTCCCTTGCGGCAGTTCGTACACCCCCAAACTAACCACGTACACGTCCCCGGCCGGATCAGGATCCAGCCCCAATATTGCCCGGTACTCGTTCCGCGTCATCCCCCCGGCGAGGAACCCCTGCCGCCCCCGCTCCGCCCGTGCGTTCGCATCCTCCTGCAGTGCCAATACCTGGCTGAAATCCCAGCGGAAGGGCTCCATCGTCGCCTTCCAGCCAAAGTCCTCCGCCAGGTGCATATTCATCCGTGCTCTGAAGCGTCGGTAAATTGGTGATAGCGTGTCCTCCCAGGCAATGCGCCGCGCCGTCTTGATATTCTCGTACGTCGCGCGCTTGAGCCCGGCCAGTGCCCCGATCAGGATCGCCGGCCACTTAAAGATCATGCAGATTCGCGTCTCGGTCAGATCCGTGAGGTCGGGCATCCCCATTTCTTGCTGGGTCAGCCCGAGGCGCTGATACTCCGTGTCCGCATCCAACACGGCCACGTCGTACCACCCCCGCCGGCCTCCGTACCGCGCCCGCCATAGCGCCCGCACCCGGTCCGCCTCCCCCTCCTCGACCTGCCGTTTCATCTTGAGCAGACCCTGCGGCACCGCCGCGTTGTTGAAAAAGGAACCAATAAAATCCGTCGCGTCGTTGTCCCGGTCCACCGCCCGGGCCGCCACCGCCATCGGCGCCAGCCCCATATAAGGATTGAGCGGGTGCGGATATTTGAAATGTACAATATCCCGTGGGTCGATCGGGATCTCCGACCCATCATCCAACCGGTATCGCCACTCCCGAATGAACTTGACCCGGTCCGGGACTGGCCTCATCCGCCCGGGCGTGATTGGCCACAACTGCACCGGTATCCCCGCCCGGCTCCGCACCTTCTGGAAGAAGGCATTTCCGGCCAGGCACAGGTAAACCAGCGTCAGCTCCCACAGCTCGAACTCCGTCATCGCCGGGTTAGGCTTCACGATCAACTGCCGGGCCGCGTGGTTCTCCAGCTCCTGGTCGCCGTCGTACACCCGCAACGTCGGCTCGCCCGCGCTCTCGGCGATGTCGCTGATCACCGCATACACCACCTCGTTGCTCATGTACCCTTCACGGGCCGCACTCGTAAAGTCGAAATTGCTGCTGAGCGACCGTCCCTCCTTCCAAGTCGAGACCGTCGAGTACGCCGTCACGTTATCGCTCCCCGCCGCCTTCTCTCCGGCCAGGACCTGCAACGCCGTCCCCAGCCTGTACAAGAATGGCGTCTTCTCAGCCATTAGCCTGCCTCACGACCTCCAGATCGACGTCTTCTCTCAATATCACCACCTGGATCTCTGCAGGCACGCAATGCTCAATATGCCACTGAAGCACTTGGCAATCGTTTATCGACAATCTGGCGCGAGGCTTGACGACCAGCACATCCCCTGGGCTCAGCTCCAGTTTGGCGATCTCAATAACCAACACCTGTATATCCATCTCACATTTCCCAGGAAATGCTCGCTACTCAGGGACTACGCGGAACGGCCCAATCACGCCGCCACTAAAATACGCCGCGATCTCCAATGAACGAAGTACTCGCTCCCTAGCGGGCAGATCGTCCAGCGCCTTCAACACTCCCAGCGCGTATGCCGCGCCACAGCCGATGGCAGCAAGTCCATCTGCGAAACGGTTCACCTGGAAATCGCTGGCGATCTCATAGATAACACCCTCGTAGCCGACCAGAAACTGGCCGCCTTCCTCCACGTTGTTCTCAACCTTTGCGAAACCGTGGTCCTTGAGGCACGACCGTACTGCCTCGACAAAGGTGCACACCATATAGGCTTCGCCAAGTTCAGTCTTCCGTGGTTCAACTGTCAGATGATGTTGTAGAATCTGCCCCATCCGAAAGGACGTGGTGTATCCGATGATAAAACCCTGTCGTCTAAACACCTTTCGTAACCCGGTTGCGCGCACCTCCCAGCCATCCGCCGCAGCCGAATCAGCTCCAATGTACGCCTTCCCTCCCTCCGCAAGCCCTACGACACAAGTCATTCCATACCCTCCTTAGCGCCCATAACTCTCCTTATCCGCCCTACACTCCGAATCCGTGCCATCCCGAAAATCCGTGTCAAAATCCGTGTCTACCGCACCCCCCACCCGTGCGCCGGCGCGAACGTCAGACACAGCGAATCCGCCTTATCCGGTGACCGCCGCAGCATCGTCCTCAGCGCCTCCTTGTCACTTACCTTGATCTTCCCCTGCCGAATCCGATACCGCGGTGCACACAACTCATCCGCCAGGTCCGGATCCGGCGGCAGCATCGCGCTGGGATCCGTCCGCAACCACTCCCGCGCCGACCACCACAACTGATCCCGCAGAAGTCCAAATTCCCCCTCCTCCACCGTCGCTGTCGGCGCTTCCGCCACCTTCACCGGCGTCGCCCGCCCTTTGTACTTTGGATCCCCGTTCCGGGCCCACCATCGCTGCATCTGCGGCGCTACACCCGACCCGACCCCCGTCGCGTCGACAAAGCTATCTCTCGCGTTCCGTGCCTGCGCCAGCCGGGCCGCCGTGTCACCGGTCACCAACACGTCGACCCCCGACCACAGCTCGAACGGCGCCACCCACCCGCCGTAGCGGAAACACGCCACGTTCGTATCCACCCCGAACTCCGCCACGTCCTGGCCGTGAACTGGCCGGATCCCCTCCGGAGGCTGGTCCCCGTGCTGGTTTCGCCACACCAGCCACCGCTGCTGAGCCGCCTCCACCCACGCCCGGCTGATCAACTGCCGTTCCGCCTGGCCAGGGAACCGCGCCAGCACCATGTAGGATAGCGCCGGGTTGGTCACCTTCCGCCACTGCCCGCCAATCAGCGGCTCCGTCTCCGTCCCATCGTCCAGCGCCGCCGTCGCCCCGTCCAGGAACGCCGGCACCTGGAACCAATCGGGATCCCCGCGCAAGCTCCGCGCCCCCGCCTCCAAGCTCCGAGCCCCCGTCTCGGGGGCGTCGGGGGCGTCTTCGTTGATCTCCCCCTGCACCGCCGGCCGGCTCCACAACGCCACCCGCCTCACCGTCTGCGCTCGCGTCACCGCCCCGGCGATGATCTCCTCGCCGCTGATCACGTTCGGGTGATCGAACGCGCTCAGCTCGATCACGTGCGCCCCCGCCTGGATCATCCGGTATGCCGGTCCCGTCGCCTCGCGCGGGTTGAACAGGATCAGCAGCCGGGCGTGTCCGCCGCTCATACACGACTGGATGCCGCGATAAACCTCCTCCGGGACCGCGTCTCCCTCGTCGACGATGAACAGCAGGTGGGGGCTGTGCTTCCCCGAAAACTTGGCCTCGCGCTGGGCCGGGCTCCCGCTCTGGGGGATGGCCACCCCCACCAGGAACCAGTTCGGGCCCAGGTGGACCCGCAGATACCCCTGCCGCGCCTCCTCGAACAAATCCTGCCTGGCCAGCAGCCGGCTGTTGATCTCTCCCCACAACAGCCGCTCGAGATTCTCCAGTGGAGGGGCCGCGGCCGTAAACACCTCTGCCCGCTCGAACACCCGCACGAACCACAGTGCTGCATCCGCCGCGACGAACGTCTTCCCGACCGCATTCGCCGATTGGACCACCGTCACCTGGTTATCGCGCACCGACTCCAGGATCTCCACCTGCCGCGGCGTCAACCGGCTGCCCAGCTCCTCCTGTGAGAAAGCCGCAGGGTCGTCTATGTATCTGTCAAAGTGCGTCGGAGTCGGCCTGTCCTGCAGCCGCTCCAGAAGCGCCATCTTGGCCGTCGCCGGCCAATCGCGCCAGTTCCCGTTCAATCGCGGCGTCGACATCATTTTCACTTACCAGGAGGGCCTGTTTCGCCGCCGTCTCCACCGCCGCCCGATCCAACACACTGGTCGCCGCCAATCGTCTCTCCCCATCCCGGAATCCGGCGATCGCGCCCAGCGCATCGACCAATACACTCCTCACGCCCGGGTCTTGCTCCCGCTGGAGGGCGGTCATCAGCGCCGGCACCACCATCGACAGGCCCGTCTCCCCCAGCCGCCTGGCCGCGTTGGCCCGCAGCTCCGGCTCGGAGGCCTGCAGCGCCACCTCCAGCGCCCGGATCGCCGGCACATTCCCGACGATCTCCTGGCGCAACGCCCGCACCGCCTCCGGAGCCGTGCTGGCCAGGATGGCCAGCGCCTCGCCCGTCGAATGCTCCAGCAGCCACTGCCGGTAGTCCCGCCGGGCCAGCTCCAGCGAGCGCTGAAAATGCTCGTTATCTTTCCAGCCTCGCCGCTTCCCCGAACCATAGTACGTGGTCGAGGTGCAGATCTGCCCCGGCGTGTCCAGCAGCGACGACAACGACCGCCCCTCGAGCTCTGCCTCCACGATGCGCACCACCCCACGCGCCTGTTGGCTCGTCAACCTGGCCAGCACTTTGGCCAATTCCTCGCTCGCCCAGCCAACCGATACCCTCACGATACCCTCAATCACTTACGCTGTTCTGAGAGGTTTCCCCATCGTGGGATTCTTCACTATTACTACACGAAGTATACTGGTCACAAATGACACACAGCATACACGCCATCTGCATCGCATCCACCGCCCGGATCCACAACCGCGCCTCTGCTTCGAGCCACCGCCCCATCTCCTCCGCCAGTGCGATGAGCCTCGCATTATCCAGCTCGCTCGCCAACACGCTCAACTGGCTGATGAGTACCCGCAGTTCGGTACGACAGACATCCAGGCGCACGTCTTCGGCCAGGATCCGCGCCTGGACCTCCCGGCCACGCTGCAACAACGAGACCCCCCCCACCCGGCTCGTCAGTTCCTCAATCTTTGGCCGGAGATCCTCCATCGCCTTCTCTGCCTCCTTGCGATTGAGAAGCCCCCAGGCCAGCACGTAGCGGACGCGATTATCCGGCGACCGATCCTCCAGCAACCCGGCCCGGATCACCGCCTGCTCCTCCGGCTGATCCGCCCACACGTACCAGGTCGCCGACTGTCCCCGCTTCGCGCCCGTCCGCCGCACCTTCACCGGTCACCCTCCGTCAAACAACGACGCGTGCTCGACCAGCGCAGGATCCACACCGTGCTCCACGTAAAACTCGAGTGGATCGCGCCACTGGTAGCGCGTATCCGTCGTGAACGTCGCCGGGGACGGGATACCATAGCTCCCGTTGACGACGGCGATCTGCTCGTGCAGGTGCGCACCGGCATACCGCCCGTCTGCATTCCCGATCGAGCCGATCAACTCGCCCACCTGGACGACCTGCCCCGGCGAAACCTCGATCGTGTGCAGATGCCACCCAGCCCACAACACCATCTCGCCCGCCGGCGTAACGCCCAACAACTGGATCACGCGCCCGACCGATCCACCGATATTCGTCGCCGTGATGACGATCCCCGACCAGGGCGCAACCAACGGCTCGCCCAGGTCGGTATTGCCCATTGTCTCGAGATTCCAATCCCGCGCCGGAGGATGGCCGGCGTACGATCCGTGACAACGGGCGTACTCGTACCACGCCAGGTGGACATTCTGCATCGGCAGCCGAAACCCGGTCGCCAGCGGGATGCCACCGACCGGCCC
>CAYUDW010000015.1:0-3222 GCA_964442595.1 uncultured candidatus Brocadiaceae bacterium | reverse complement strand
TCCTGCAGCCGTTGGATGATCAAATCCTGCGCCTCGACGTCCGTCTTCCGCGCTGCAGATCGCGCCTGCCGCCAGGCGACCAGCGTACTGAGCACCCCCCCCAGTCCACCCAGCGCCCCGATGAGCGCCACTACTTGAGGATCCATCACTCGGCGTTATGACTAGCCCGATTTGACCACGATTCGCTTGATGCCATCCGGCAGCGGCAGTCCGAGCTTGACGAGATTGTCGGCCAGGTCCCCGGCCAGGCTGGTCTCGATCGCCGCCCAGACCACGGGCCCGAGCCACTCCAACCCCGCAGCCATACCGAACGCCTTGACGATGAAATAGATCGCGACGTATGGCAAAAGCTTCTTAACCAGGAACTGGGCAATCTTCGCCAGCTCGAACGTCCCGCTGGTCACGGCCGCGGCGATGGCCACCACCACGTTGATCGTCGTGTGCGCCACGATCACCTTGACACCGTCGAACGACCAGATCAGCTCGACCAACTCCTTCACGTACTCCAGAATCTCCCGTGGATCCATCTTATACCCCCTTGCTGATTTGCAGATTTGTAGATTTGCCGACTTGCCAAACAAAAAGCGCGCCGTCCCTATCCCCCAACACGTGTTGGGAAACAGGGACGGCGCGCTTTTTATCGCTAACGCCAGGGCCCCGCGAGGCCCGTCTATTCAGTTACAACACAAAAGACGAGGTTACCCGACCGTGATCGGAACCTCGTCCTCAAACACCGCGCAGCGTGGCTTGACCTTGCTCCCGGCGCAATCGAACTCCAGCTTCACCCGCTGGCGACCATTCAGCCGGTCGGCCCGGGCGGCGACCCAACGTACGATTGCCGCTGCCCGGCCCCGCAGGGCCGTCACACATTGACCATCGTGCAACGTCAGTGGCGTGGTCATACCGCCACTATAGCACAAATGTACGACAAAGTCAACAAACTCAATAAATTTAAATAAAACAGGCCCCACCCCCCAGGTAGAACCCTACCCATTCCAGTCTAATTGCTTCATCGCCTCCTCTAAAGTGACAATCGCGGAACGGCTCATATCCCACTGGGCCAACCCCGCAATTGCAGTCGCCTTGAATGCAGCCCCCAGCGCCTCCGTGTAAGCGACGATGTTTGTTTGCTCACCGTTGTTGCCGTTTTGGCCGCCGATGACTTCTGCTGCGATGTTACACGCCCTTGCCAACAGCATACAATCATCCGCAGACACAGAAACCACTGCCTCGTACTGTCCGATGCTCTGTATCCGCATTTTTAAGTTTCCATCACTCCGCTGAAATGGCTCTAATCTGACACAAGCCCGCGACCGACGGATACCGCCGGTCCCCTCCGGGCAGAGCAGACAAGCGTACCATCGGCCGCGGGCCTCTGCCCGCAACGCCAAGTTGCTGGACCGACGGATACACTTGTCTTGCTCTGCCCGGAGCACTCCTACTTTACCACACTACTCGACCGTTGTCAATACTAACTGCCTGCTACACAAAACCATCCTCCAATTTTCGCCCACCGAGGACCCCGTTTGTGTAGCAACTCCCCCGTTTCAGGCTCTTTGCACAATCATTGCACAAAGCGCGAAAGGACTCTTTGCACAATCATTGCACAAAACAGAAAAAGGCCCGGCTTTTGGCCGGGCCTTCCTCCCCCGATAAGTCCCATTATCCGCCCTACGGATTACACGTCCCACACGGCTCATACCCGTACCCCACCGCCGCCTCCCGGCTCGCGAAACACAACCGCACCGCTGCCCCGATCCGGGACGCCTGATGACACCCCAACTTGTGGAACTTGTCGCTCGCAGCACTCCCCACGTAAGCCGCCCCTTCAGTCCCCTCCGGGCACAACCACACCCCCGGCGGATACCCCGGTGACGAAGGGGCCGTCGCCGCGGGCACCGGCGTGGCCACCACCGGCTCACCCGACGTGATCATCACCGTCACCTGGTAGAAACTCGTTCCATCGTGGCACAGGCTCCACGTCGCCCTATAATTCCCCGGTGACCCTGGAGCCACCATCTCCACCGAAACGTCCACCTCCTGCCCGGCCACCGTCGCCGGCACCTCCACCGCATCCACCGCCCCCATCCGCTCACCACCCGTGAACATCAGTCGCACCCCCTTCCAATCGCACGTCCCCACGTTCCGCACCCGCCACGTCTTCACGAACGCCGACCCCGGCTCCAACCGCGTCCCGTCCGGGATCGTCACGTCCGCCACGTAAGCCGCCGACCACGTGCACTCCTCCACAACCGTTGGCTCTGGCATCATCGTTGCCGTCGCCGTCGGCTGGAGCGTATCCGTTGGCACGACCGGCGTCTCGCTGGGCAGGGCCGTCGCGATGGCGACCGCCGTCGCGGTCGCCGTCGGTGCCGCCCGGGTGGCCGGAGGCGCGCTCCCTCCACAACACCCACAACAAAGAAGGACGACTCCCACCAGTGCACCGTGACACCCAATGCCCCGCATTGTCTGCCTCCTATTCTGTGTTGTACCCCGGCTCCGGCTCATTCACCGAAAATCGTTCCTGCATCGGCTCTGTCCGATCTTCGACCAGCCACGTCTTACACAATCGGATGAGCTTCAACACCCGTCTCTTGAACTGATCCGGCATTCCCTCCAGCTCCCGGTGAATCTCCGCCTCCAGCCCCTCCAAATCCTCCTTGGTCACGTGCTTCACGAACCCCGCCTGTTCCCACAGTTCGCACCAACTCACACGTAACGCCTGGCACAAACCCTCCGCCATCTCTACCGTGGGAAACTTCGCGTCATTCTTACGCCTGCCAATGGCGCCATTGGCAAACCCGGCACTGCTTTCCAACTGACGGTATGATGGGATGCCGATTTCGATCATTCTATCATCTACCCATTCCCAGAAGGCATAGACATCTTTCTTCACGTTGTCACCAGTTTACCACACAGAATGTAACGAATGTGCTAAATTCGTATCGAAACCTATTGACAACCAATAAATTCTATGGTAAAATAGACCGTGAGTTACATACACGTAGACAACCGGCTACAGGAGTAAGTATCGATGGCCCAAACCAAAACCACCAAGTCCTATTCCCTCGAAGCCCAGCACATCGCCACCATTGCCCAGGTCGGCAAGGACAACGGCAATTCCGGTGACTCGGCCGCCTTGCGCTTCATCATCGACGAATTCGTCCGCCTTCGCGCCCTCGAAGCCGCCCGCGCCGGCTTTCGGCCCATCCCGCTCTCGGC
>CAYUDW010000014.1:28840-31750 GCA_964442595.1 uncultured candidatus Brocadiaceae bacterium | reverse complement strand
CGGTCCTGTACGGGCCGTAGGCCGCTATGTCCACCCACGTCATCGTTACCGCAAAGATCAGGCAGAAGACGGCGGCAAGAAGCATCCCTTGCATGAGCTTCTGGTCCATAGTCCCTCGTGCCCCTTGCGCGGTAGACTAATGGGGGCCCGGCCTCAGCGCACCTCGGTGGTGACCCGGTCGCCCACCTGAACCTGCTTGCCTGTTGCCAGCATCTGTACCTTGCCGACGGACAGCTTGTCCTGCACCTGGTGGGTGATGAGGCTGGCGACATAGCCCCCGTCGTTGTAGATGGTGAACTGGGTGTTGGGCTTGACGCCCGCCCCGGTTCCCCGGTCAATGACGGCTGCGCCCATCGCGAGGTCGACCTGGATCACCCGGCCGTTAATGGCCGGCGCCAGAGCGGGCTCGACCTCGATCCCGCGCTGGATGAGGCTGGCTATCGTGTTCTGGAGGCGCTGCTCGCTCTCGGCCAGCTCGACGTTGGTCTTCTTCGTCTGGTTCAGGTCGTGGGTCAGCTCGCCGATGGTGCCATTTCTCTGAGCGATCGTGTTCTGAAGCTCGTCGATCTTGTCCAGGTTTTCCTTGATGGTCTGGTCGCGCTCGCTCACTGTGGTGCGCAGTTGCTCGACGGTCTGCTCGCGGACCCCCAAGCGATGCTCCTGGTCCTGGTTGGCGGCCGTGAGCTGCTGGACGGCAGTGGTGATCCTCTCAAGCTGGGCGTTCAAATCCTGCACGCGGGTTGTCTCGTCGGCCAGGCCGCTCTTGAGCGACGCGATCTCGGTGTTCGTCTGCTCCTTCTGCGTGTCGAACGCCGTCGTCTTGTCGCTCAGGGCCTTTTGCGTGTCATCCAGCTTCCCGGCAGTGTCCTTAAGCTGCTGGGCCGCCTCCAGATATCGCGCTCCGTAGTCCTCCCGCTTGCCGTACAGGATGATCTGCGACGCCGCGAAACCCGCACTCAACAGAAGGACCAAGACGACCAGAACCTTGGCTACAGCGCTCATGTGGACCCTCCTCGCCCCGTTTTCCGTTCCCGGATGCTTACCGGTATCTACAACAGCCCGTAGATTATAGGTCCCCCGTCTGCAAAGTCAAGTCGCTCCAGGGGCCGAATCGAGCATTCGGCCCCTTTCCCCGACGGCACAGACTCTATCGCTTCAGGGCGCCCGCGTCAAGCGTTTGACTGTGCGTTGCGCAAGCCCTAGACTATCGCGCCTTGGGTGGCATGCAGGCATCGGGCCTGCGCAGGCCTTCTGGTACGCAGGGCGTCCGGGAGGAAGGTGAGACCCAGCATAGCCCCACGGGGCAGGAGGAAGCCGTGAGAAAGCTGAGCTGTTGCGCTTACTCGTACAGGGAACTGCTGACCAAAGACAAGATGACGTTGGAGGGATTTCTGGACACGTGCGTCGAGCTGGGCTTCGACGGCGTCGAGCTGACCCAGTACTACTTCCCGCAAGAGGACGACGAGTACCTGGCTAACTTGAAGCGGGAAGTCTTCACCCGCGGCCTCGGCGTTGCCGGCACTGCTATAGGCGGCAACTTCATCAACGAAGACGCCGAGGCGCGCCGCAAGCAGATCGATCACGTCAAGGACTGGCTGGTCAAGTCCGCCAAGCTGGGCTCGCCCGTTCTGCGCGTCTTCGCCGGCTACCAGCCGGACGGCGTGGATCTGGAGACCGCCGAAGACTGGGTGCGGGACGGCCTGGCCGAGTGCGCGCCCGTGGCGGCCGAATGCGGCGTCGTCCTCGGTCTGGAGAACCACGGCGGCGTGACGGCCGACGCCGACGGCGTGCTGCGACTCCTCGATCCCTTCGCCGACGAACCGTGGGTAGGGCTGAACCTGGACTTCGGCAACTTCACCGGCGACATCTACGGCCAGTACGCCCGCTGCGCCGCTCACGCCGTGACCACGCACGCGAAGGTGACCGTGCGTCAGGGCGAAGAACGGGAGCGCGTCGACTATCGCAAGATCGTGCGGCTCATGCGCGAAGCCGGCTACGCCCGCTATCTGTCCATTGAGTTCGAGGAACGTGAGGATCCCGTGGTCGGCGTGGACCGTTTCGCCGCTTACCTGCGCGGCTGCATGGTTGACGCCTGAAGTCCTGTCGTTTGACGAAGAGGGAAGTCCTGGCGCCGCAAGTTGTGCGTCGTACGGGGCCAATGCGTGAAGATGGTGCGCCTGTGCTCCATCCTGCTGCTGGCATGCCTGGCAGGATGCTCGCCTGCCGGGCGGCAGGACGACGAGCCGGTCGTCATCTTCCTGCTTGACTCAGCCGTCAATCGCGACTTCATCGAGGGCCGCGTCGCCGGTCTGGACGCATCCGACGTGACGCACGGCAGCCTGGTGGGGCGGGTCCTGCTCAGGTACTGCCGTGCGTCGGTCATGTCTGTGTCGGTCGAGGGCCTCGGGGAGGTGTCGGACAAGTCAGCCTACCTTGCAGGACTCAGGACGGCGCTGGACTACGCCGAGCACCATCCCCGGGCCAGGGTGTTGGTGAACGTCAGCCTCGGCTCCGCCGAGCCCCACCCCGAGGAACGCGACCTGATAGGACGGCTGACGGCCGCCGGGGCCCTCGTCGTAGCTGCTGCGGGCAACGGCGACAGCGAGGCGCCGGAGTACCCCGCGGCCTATACCGAGGTCATTGCAGTCGCCAGCGCCACGGCGGAGGGCAAGGCTCTCAGCTCGAACTTCGGGCCGGACGTCGACATCGCGGCATCCGGTGACATCACGTTCATCGATTACGAGTTCCTGCCGTACGAGCAACTGCGGCGCGAAATGGAGGCCCGAGGCACCTCGTTTGCCGCGCCCCGCGTGACGGCGACCCTTGCCTACCTGATGCGTGCCGATCCGGATCTCTCGCCGGCGGAGGCCTGGGGGATCGTGCAGCGCACGGCTCGTCCGATCGACGACG